>DATFRX010000437.1:0-2221 GCA_035262905.1 Nocardioidaceae bacterium | reverse complement strand
TCCAACACGCTGGGCACCGACCTCGAGTTCACCGAGGGCATGCAGTTCGACAAGGGCTACATCTCGCCGTACATGGTGACCGACACTGAGCGCATGGAGGCCGTCCTCGAGGACACCTACGTGCTGCTCCACCAGGGCAAGATCTCGGCGGTCAACGAGCTGCTGCCGCTGCTGGAGAAGGTCATCAGCTCGGGCAAGAAGCTGTTCATCATCGCCGAGGACGTCGAGGGCGAGGCGCTGTCGACGCTGGTGGTCAACAAGATCCGCGGCACCTTCGTGTCGGCGGCTGTCAAGGCGCCGGCCTTCGGCGACCGCCGCAAGGCCATGCTGCAGGACATCGCGGTGCTGACCGGTGGTCAGGTCGTTTCCGCCGACATCGGGCTGAAGCTCGACCAGGTCGGACTCGACGTGCTCGGCCAGGCCCGCCGCGTCGTGGTCACCAAGGACGCGACCACGATCATCGACGGCGGCGGCAAGCAGGCCGACGTCGACGGCCGGGTCGCGCAGATCAAGGCCGAGATCGAGAACACCGACTCCGACTGGGACCGCGAGAAGCTGCAGGAGCGGCTGGCGAAGCTCGCCGGCGGTGTCTGCGTGATCCAGGTCGGCGCCGCTACCGAGGTGGAGCTCAAGGAGAAGAAGCACCGCATCGAGGACGCGGTCTCCGCGACTCGCGCGGCGATCGAGGAGGGCATCGTCGCCGGCGGCGGCTCTGCGCTCGTCCACGCCGTGTCGGTCCTCGAGGACGGCATCGGTCGCAGCGGTGACGAGGCGATCGGCGTCCGAGTCGTGCGCGTCGCCGCCGACGAGCCGCTGCGCTGGATCGCCGAGAACGGTGGCGAGCGCGGCCATGTCGTCGTCGCGAAGGTCCGCGAGGCCGGTGAGGGCAAGGGCTACAACGCCGCGACCGGCGAGTACGGCGACCTGGTTGCCCAGGGCGTGCTCGACCCGGTCAAGGTGACCCGGGCCGCGCTCACCAACGCGGCGTCGATCGCCGGCATGCTGCTGACGACCGAGACGCTGGTCGTCGACAAGCCCGAGGAAGAGGAGCCGGCCCCGGCCGGCCACGGTCACGGCCACGCCCACTAGGCGCTACGGCTGACCATGGGTTCCTGACCCGTGAGGCGTGCGGTTTCCCACCAGTCGGTGGGGACCGCACGCCTTTGTCATGGCGCTCGAAAGCGGGTGCAAAACACACCGTGGGAGTTATGCCGGAGTCGGGACTTTCGGCAGTGACGGTATTTGACGAACCTGGCACACTGTCCCGTGGCCCTGACCAGATGTGTGGAGGAGGCGAGACGGTGCTAACGCGTCCGCAGCCTGCATCGTCATCGTCGGCATCGGATCCAGGGGCACTTTCTGCTCTCGCTCGGAGGGCCGCCGAAGGCGACGAGTTGGCGATCAACGACCTGATGGGCGAGGTCCATGTGGTCGCCCATCGCTACTGCCGGGCCAGGTTGGCGTCGTACGCCGGCGGCCGTCAGCTCTCTGACGACATCGCCCAAGAGGTCTGCATCGCCGTACTTCGCGGGCTGCCGCGCTATGAGCATCGTGGACTCCCCTTCGAGGCCTGGGTCTACTCGATCGCGCACCGCAAGGTCGCCGACGCCCAGCGCAGCTTCCACCGCTCGCGCGACGTCACCTACGCCGAGCTTCCAGACATGACCGACGACAGCCCGACGCCGGAGCAGTCGGCGATCCGCGAGGCCGAGGTCGGCTGGGCGACCGAGTTGCTCGATCGTCTCCCCGAGAAGTTCCGCGAGGTCCTCATCCTGCGCGTCGCCGCCGGGTTGAGCGCGGAGTCCACCGGACGCACGCTCGGCATGTCGGCCGGCGCCGTCCGGGTCACCCAGCACCGGGCCCTGGTCCGGCTGCGGGCGCTGGCTGCCGAGTCCATGGTGGGGGAGGTGGTCTGAGGCATGGCCAGACGCGATGGCTACTCCCGTGGTTTGGAGTCGTTGGAGGAGATCCGGGCCTCCGACCGCTTCATCGAGCAGCTTCGGGTGTCCGGCACCTATGAGCCGTCGACCCGGGCCGACGCGGCGCTGGCCGCGGCCCTGCTGACCTGGCGCGACGAAGCGCGGCTGGACCCGCTGAACCCGCCGCCGTCGGCCGACGAGGTCGACATCGACTCCTACGCCCAGCCCCGCCGGATCGCCCGCCGCGCCGTCGCGGGCGCGGCTGTCCTGCTCGCACTGTCCTCTGCGGCAGCGACCGCCAT
>DATFRX010000436.1:0-15912 GCA_035262905.1 Nocardioidaceae bacterium | reverse complement strand
GCAGCGTGATGACTGCGAAGACGATCAGCTGCACCTTGGTCCGGCGGCCGATCATCCGGTCATCACCGGACCGAGCAACAGCCGGGCCACGTCCGGGTCGTAGTCGACGTCGTCCTCGCCGATCAGCCGCTTCGCCTGGTCGAGCGGCCGCATCGCCGATGCGCCGGGAGCGGCCCGGCACAGGCCGAGGGTCTGGCACAGCGGTCCGGTCGGGTCACCGGAGCCGGGCGGAGTGCCGCCGGGACCGGTCGGCCCGCCGGATGGACCACCGGCATCACCGCCTGGGCCGGCGTTCGGCCCGCCGAGAGGTCCGCCCGGCCCACCGAGCGGCCCAAGCGGGCCACCGGAGCCGGGTCCGGTCGGCAGTCCCAGGCCGCCCCCGTCACCGCCGCCGCCACCGGGACCGGACGGGTTCGGGATGCCTGGCAGGCTCGGCAGCTCCGGCAGGTGCGGCAGCGGGTCGTCGCCTTGGACGAGCTGGAGCAGGTGACGCAGGCTCAGGTCGAGCTGGATGTCGAGGTTGGTGTAGTCGCCCATGTGGAGGTTGCGGGCCTCGACGGGGGTGGAGCCGATCACGTCGTCCGGGAACGGGTAGGTGAACAGCAATTCCAGCGACTTCGGCAGGGCGGCGCCGGTGTTGCTCAATTGGGTCAGGATCGGCATCAGCGACTGCAGGTCGCGCAGCGTGCTGAACTTCGAGTCGCGGATCACCCGGGTGCCGACCGCGCTCAGGTGGGACAGCGCGTCGAGCATCCTGACCAGGTCGTCCCGCTGCCGGTTCAGGGATCGCAGCGCGCCCGGCAGGGTGTCCAGGGCGTCGATGATGGCGCCCTTCTGCTTGTTGATCTCGATCGACAGGTGGTTGACCTTGCGGAGCGCGGTGACGATGTCGCCCTTGTTGTCGTCGAGCTGTCCCATGAACGTCGTGAACTCGGTGAGCAGGCTGCGCAGCTGCGGCTCCCGACCGGCCATGACGTGGTTGAGCTCCTGCACGATGGTCTTGACGTTGGCCAGTCCGCCGCCGTTGAGCAGCAGCGACAGCGCGCTCAGTACTTCCTCGAGCTCGGGGATCCGGTCGGTACGCGGCAGCGGGATCAGGTCGCCGTTCTCCAGCCGACCCTGCGGCGCCTCGCCGACCGGCCCCGACAGCGAGACGAACTTCTCGCCGAGCAGGCTGGTCTGCCGCAGCTGGGCGGTGGCGTTGTCCGGCAGGTCCACGTCGCCCTTCAGCTCGACCGTGACCAGCGCGTGCCAGCCGTCCAGCTCGATGTCGGTGACCTTGCCGACGCTGACGTCGTCGACCTTGACCGAGCTCTCCGGCACCAGGTCGATGACGTCGGCGAACTCGATCCGCACCTGGTAGGGATGGTCGCCCGTGTCGACGCCGCCGGGCAGCGGCAGGTCGTAGACGTCGAACCCGCAGCCGGACACGACGGTGGCGACGGCCAGGCCGGCCGCCATCGGCTTGACCCACCCGCGCGTCATCGGTCGACCCTCACCAGGTCGGCGAGGCTGGTGTCGATGTCGACCTTCTCGACCTGCTTGGCCGCACCGTCGCCGAACGGGCGGCTGCGCTGCAGCGGAAGGCCGGGGCCTTGCTTCAGGGCCTTGAAGACCGGGCCGAGCTGCTTGCAGAGCTGGCCGCCGTCGGGATCCTGCGAGATCAGGGAGCAGAGCGCGATCCGCGGGTTGCCGGTGAGCTCGGTGATGTTGCGCATCAGGTCGTCGCGGTCGCGCAGCGTGCCGGTCTCGGGATCGCCGGCCAGGCCGAGGTTGGTGAGGGCCAGCGGCGCGATCGCGAGTGTCTCGCTCAGCGAGTCGCTCTGGTCGACGAGCACCTGGGTGATCCGCACCAGGTCGCGTACGTTCTTGCCGATCAGCTCCTTGTTGTTCTGGACGAAGCCGCGTACGTCGCGCAGCGCGATCCCGAGCACGCTCATCGCCTGCGCCAGGTCGTGCCGCTCACCGGCGAGGGTGGCGGAGACGCCGGCCAGGCTGGAGTTGAAGGCGCGTACGGCCCCGTCATTGACCTTCAGGGCGCGGACGAACTCCTCGACCTGCGACACCGCGCCGAACAGCTCGTCCTTGTTGTTGGACAGCGTGCCGGACAGCAGCGACAGGTCGTGCAGGGTCTGGTTGATCATCTTGCCGTTGCCGTCGAGGTTGGCGGCCGAGGCGTTGATCAGTCGGCTGAGTGCGCCGTTGGCGTTGGCCCCCTTCGGGCCGAGCGCCACCGACAGGTCGTCGATCGACTGGTAGATCTGGTCCAGCTCCAGCGGCACCTCGGTCTGGGCCGTGTCGAGATGGGCGCCGTCCGGTATCACCGGCCCGCCGTCGTAGGCCGGCGCCAGCTGGACGTAGCGGTCGCCCACGATCGCGGGCGAGATGATCACGGCCTTCGCGTCGGCCGGCACGTCGTACTTCGCGTCGTACGACAGCTCGACCCGGACCATCTCGCCTCGCGGCGTCACGCTGTCGACGGTCCCGACCGGCACGCCCAGGATGCGTACGTCCGAGCCTTCGTAGAGCGACACGGTGCGCGGGAAGTCGACCGTCAGGTGTCGCTGCGCCGGGTCCGGTCGCAGCGCCCAGACCGTCGCGAGCACCAGGGCCAGCACGATGGCGACGGCCACGAGGCCGGCCAGCCGCGACATCCGGCCGAACACCGTGTCCTCGAATGGTCGCGCCATCACCGACCACTCCCCAGCGCCGGCACCGGGGGCATGTTCTGGATCCAGGAGTCCCACCAGGAGCCGCTGCCGAGCGTGTTGCCGAAGACGCGGTAAAACGGCGCCATCAGCCGCAGGCTCCGGTCCAGGTTCTCCTCGTTCTTCTTGAGCACGTCCAGCACATCGGACAGCTGTGACAGGGCCGGACCGAGATCGGCCCTGGTGTCCGCGACCAGGCCGCGGAGCTGACCGGACAGTTGCTGGGTCGCGACGAGGAGATTGTGGATCGCCTCGCGGCGGGCCGAGACCGCCCGGAAGAGCACGCTGCCGTCCTGGAACAGCTTGACCAGCTCCTCGTTGCGGTCAGCCAGGACGCCGGACACCTGGTCGAGGTTCTGCAGCAGCGTGTTGATCTGGGAGTCCCTGGCGGCGATGTTGCGCGAGATGCGCGACAGGCCGGTCAGCGTGCCGCGGATCTCGTCGGGCGTCCCCTGCAGCAGATCGGACACGGTGTCGAAGGCGTGCGCGAGCTGTCCGGTGTTGATCCGCGTCGTCGTGTCGGACAGGTCGCTGAATGCGTCCACGACGTCATAGGGCGCCGTCGTGTGGTCGACGTCGATGGTCGACCCCGGGTCGAGCTGCCCGGAGCCCTCCGGCTCGAGCCCGATGAACATGTCGCCGAGCAGGGTCTTGACCCGGATGACCGCCTGGGTGTCGGGCCCGAAGTCGACGCCCTTGTCGATGAGGAACTCGACGCGTACGACGTTGCCGTCGAGGACGAGCTCCTTGACCTCACCGACCTTGACGCCGGCGATCCGTACCTCGTCGCCCGCCTGCAGCCCGCCGGCCTCGCTGAACTCGGCGTAGTAGGTGTCGCCACCGCCGATCAACGGCAGCTGGTCCGCCCTGAACGCGGCCAGCATCAGCAGCGCGATGGCGACCAGGCCGGCGAAGCCGACCAGCACCGGGTTGCGCTCGCGGAACGGCCGCATCACAGCGAACACCTCTCGGCCCCGACGCCGTAGTCGACGGGTACGGCGAACTCCTGACTGCGGCCGAGCAGCTTCGCGACCGTCTTCGGCACGACGACCTCGCCATGGAAGTTGCACAGGTAGAAGTTGAACCACGAGCCGTAGTCGGCGGTGTTGCCGAGCTTGCGCAGCTTCATCGGCAGGATCTGCAGCTCTCGGTCCAAGATCTCCTTGTTGGACGCGAGGTTGCCGGACAGGCGGCGCAGCTGGCGCACGTCCTCGGACAGGGCCGGCCGCGCGTCGGACACCAGGTCCGCGGTCTCGACGGCGAGGTCCGACACCGCGTCGAGGGAGCCGAGGATCGCGTGCCGGTCGTTCTTCAGCCCGGTCGCGAACTGCTGGAGGGTCGTGATGGTCTGCGACAGCTCGTCGTCCTTGGCCCCGAACGTGGTCAGGACGCTGTTGAGATTGTCGATCGTGTCGCCGATCAGCCGGTCGCGGTTGGCCAGGTTGCGGGTCAGTGACGAGGTCCGGGCGAGCAGGCTCTCGACGGTGCCGCCCTCCCCCTGCAGCACCTGAACGATCTCGAACGCCAGCTTGTTGACGTCGTCGGGCGACATCGCCTCGAACAGCGGCTGGAAACCCTGGAACAGCACCGTCAGATCGAGTGCCGGGGAGGTCTGGCTGAGCGGGATCGTGTCGCCGTCCTCGAGCGGCGAGGCCGAGCCCTCCCCCGGGTCGAGTGCGATGTAGCGCTGGCCGATCAGATTGCGATAGCGCACCTGCGCCTGGGTGCTCTGGGTAAGCGCGACCGAGGAGTCCACCTCGAACGACACCCTGGCCAGGTCGCGGTCCTCGATCTCGATGCCGGTCACCGAGCCGACCCGTACGCCGGCGATCCGTACGTCGTCGCCCTCGACCACGGCGGTCGCGTCGGTGAAGATCGCGGCGTAGTCCGTCTTGTCGGCGAACGACAGGTTGCCGATCGTGACGACGAGGACGCTGGTCGCGAGCGTCGTCACAACCATGAAGATCGTCAGCTTGGACAGCGCCAGCAGGCTGGGCCGGTCGAGCGCCTTCATCAGCGGCCCACCCCCGGCCCGTCCACACTCGGTCCGAGCAGCAGCCCCGCGACGTCCGGGACCGCGTCAGGCGGCGTGCCGAGCAGCGCGCCGATCCGGCCGTCGACGCCCGGGCGATCCGACCCCGGCGGCTGGACCCGGTCGACCAGGCTGAGCAGGTCGGCCGGCGCCGGGCGGTACCACCGGTCGTAGCCGCCGGTGATCCCGACCTTGGCCAGCAGGTTGCGCGGCGGCGGTGGCGGCGGGTTCTTCTGGCTGTACGGCGGGTTGGGCAGCGTCAGGCACTGCGGCCCCAGGCCGGTGCCGTACTTCGGGTCATCCGCCGTCGTGTAGCCCTCCGGCTGGTCCGGCAGCAGTTCGAGGTCGATGTGCACGATGTGACCCCGGAACTGCTCCTCGACCCGCGGCAGCCAGTTGACCAGGCCCTTGAGCAGGCAGGGGTACTCCGGCGAGTACTCCGCGAGCAGATCGAGCACCGGCACCGACGTCCGGGCCACCTCGGTGATCGATGCGCCGTTCGCCTCGAGGAAGTCGCGGGTCGTGTCCGAGAGCATCCGCACGTCATTGAGGAAGCGTTTGATCTCGTCCTCTTTGCCGGTCAGCGTGTTGGCGGTGACCACGGTGTTCTCGAGGAGTCGGGCGAGCTCGGGCATCTGACCGGCGTAGACGTCGGCCACGGTGCCCAAATCACGGAGGTCCTGGACCAGCCGCGGCACGAGCGGGTTGATCTTGGTGAGGTAGCCGTCCAGCCGGACGAAGTTGTCGCCGATCCGCTCGCCGCGCCCTCCGAGTGCGGTCGCGAGCGTGCTGAGGGTGCTGGCCAGGTCACGCGGCTGGACCGCGGTCAGCAGCGGGTAGACGTCGTCGAGCACCTTCTCGACCTCGATCGGCACGCTCGCCTGCTCGATCACGTCGTCCGCCTCGATCGACTGCTCGGCCGGATCGGCGGGGATCTGCAGCGCGACGTACTTCTCGCCGAACAGGGTCTTCGGCACGATCAGCGCGGTGACGTTGTCGGGGATCTGGTCGACCAGGTCCGGGTCGAGTCCGACGTGGAGCACGGCGCCGCCCTCGTCGAGATCGGTGGACCGTACCTCGCCGACGATCATGCCGCGCAGCTTCACGTCGGCCCGGGTGTTGAGCTGCAGTCCGATCGTGGACGTACGGACGTCGACCGGCACGTAGTCGACGAACTTCTTGCTGTAGATCGCGTACGTCAGCCAGACGAACAGCAACAGCAGGGCGAGGAACGCGATCCCGAGAACGCGTCCCGAGACGGCGCGATAGGCCGTCGAAGCCCTGCCGGAGCGGTTCATGTCAGCCCGCCAGCCGCACCGTCGTCGTGGCCCCCCAGATCGCCATCGACAGGAACAGGTCGATGACGTTGATCGCGACGATCGAGGTCCGCACGGCCTTGCCGACCGCGACGCCGACCCCGGCCGGACCGCCGGTGGCGTGGTAGCCGTGGTAGCAGTGGATCAAGATCACGACGACCGCGAAGATCAGCACCTTGCCGAACGACCAGAGCACATCGCCCGGCGGCAGGAACAGCGTGAAGTAGTGGTCGTAGGTCCCGCTGCTCTGCCCGAAGAACCCGGTCACGGTCAGTCGGGTGGCGAAGTACGACGACAGCAGACCGACGACGTAGAGCGGGATGATCGCGATCATTCCGGCGATGATCCGCGTGGTCACAAGGAACGGCAGCGACGGGATCGCCATCACCTCGAGCGCGTCGACCTCCTCGCTGATCCGCATCGCGCCGAGCTGGGCCGTGAAGCCGCAGCCGACGGTGGCTGCCAGGGCGATGCCGGCGACCAATGGGGCGATCTCGCGAGTGTTGAAGTAGGCCGATACGAAGCCGGAGAACGCGGACGTGCCGATCTGGTTGAGCGCGGCATAACCCTGCAGTCCCACCTCGGTGCCGGTGAAGAAGGCGAGTGCGGTGATTACGCCGACCGTGCCGCCGATCACCGCCAGGGCGCCCGACCCGAGCGTGACCTCGGCGAGCAGCCGCATGACCTCGCGGCGGTAGCGCCGGATCGTACGCGGCGTCCAGCCGATCGCCTTGGCGTAGAACTTGAGCTCGCGACCGAGGTTGTCCAGACCGGCCAGCGGACGCTCGTAGGCCGAGCGCAGGGTGGCGCCGATGTCAGCCACGTCAAGCCCCCTTCGGAGGGACGAGCTGGAAGTAGATCGCGCTCATCACGAAGTTGACGACGAACAGCAGCAGGAAGGTGATGACGACCGACTCGTTGACCGCGTCGCCGACCCCCTTCGGGCCGCCGCCGGCGTTCATGCCCTTGTAGGACGCGACGATGGCGGCGATCATCCCGAACACAAGGGCCTTGGCCATGCCCTGCCAGAGGTCGGGGAGCTGGGCCAGTGCGGTGAACGACGCGAGATAGGCGCCGGGGGTGCCGTCCTGCAGCACGACGTTGAAGAAGTAGCCGCCCATCACGCCGACGACGCTGACCAGACCATTCAGGAAGACCGCGACCACCATGGCGGCCAGCACGCGCGGGACGACCAGCCGCTGGATCGGGTCGATGCCGAGCACCTGCATGGCGTCGAGCTCCTCGCGGATCTTGCGCGCTCCGAGGTCGGCGGCGATCGCCGAGCCGCCTGCCCCCGCAATCAGCAGCGCGGTCGCGATCGGCCCGGCCTCCCGGATCACGGCGAGGACGGCGGCCGAGCCCACGAAGGACTGGGCGCCGAACTGGCTGATCAGCCCGCCCACCTGGAGCGCGATCACCGCGCCGAACGGGATCGCCACCAGCGCGGTCGGGACGATCGTGACCGACGCGATGAACCAGGCCTGCTGCACGAATTCCCGGACCTGGAACGGCCGCCGGAACAGCGCGAAGAACACGTCGAGACCGAACGCGAACAACCGGCCGGTGGTCGCGAGCGGCTTGGTGACCGTGTTGACGCTCATGCGGGAGCGCCCGGGGTCATGACCATGTTGTCGGCGAACGAGCCGGACGGCGGGGTGACGCCGTTGCGCCGACACCAGTCACCGGCCGGCTGTTGAGTACGCCGCGGGCGACCGTCGGACGGCAGCAGCTGCGGTGGGATCGGCGGCAGTGGCGGCATGTTCACGCTCGACTCCGCAGCGAGCTCGTCGGCGTCCTTCTCCTCGCTCATGCCGATCGGGCCGACCCGCTGGGCATTCAGGAACTGCGCGACCACCGGCTCCTGCGACGACAGCAGCATCTCGCGCGGCCCGAACATCGCCAGGTGCCGGTGATAGAGCAGTCCGATGTTGTCGGGGAGCGTACGAGCCGTGTTGATGTCGTGGGTGACGATCAGGAAGGTGGCCTCGATCTGGGCGTTGAGGTCCACGAAGAGCTGGTTGATGTAGGCCGTACGCACCGGGTCGAGACCGGAGTCCGGCTCGTCGATCAGCAGGATCTCTGGATCGAGGACCAGGGCACGGGCCAGGCCGGCGCGCTTGCGCATACCGCCGGAGATCTCACCCGGCAGCTTCCGCTCGGCCCCGATCAGGCCGACCATCTCCATCTTCTCCATGACGATGCGCCGGATCTCCGACTCCGACCGCTTCGTGTGCTCCCGCAACGGGAACGCCACGTTGTCGTAGAGATTCATCGAGCCGAACATCGCGCCGTCCTGGAACAGCACGCCGAACAGCCGCCGCACCTGGTAGAGCTCGTGCTCTCGGCAGGTGGCGATGTCGTGGCCTTCGATGTGGATGTGGCCACGGTCCGGTTTGAGCAGCCCGATCAGCGTCTTGAGGAACACCGACTTCCCGGTGCCGGACGGGCCGAGCATCACCGAGATCTCCCCGGCGGGCAGGGTCAGGGTCACGTCGCCCCAGATGAGTTGCCGGCCGAAGGACTTGGTCAAACCCTCGACCCTTACCTCGACGCCCACCTGGTCCTCCCTAGACCCACCTGGCCATCGCTTCGGCGGCCGCAGATGGGCGAGTCAGTCGGGCGCGACCACGAGCTGAGTCGACCGCGGGTACGCAGCCGCTGCCCGGTTCAACGAGCCGTGCCGGGACAAGTTACGGCTCAGAGCCCGGCACGTTACCGAGGGGTAACTGCAGGTGACAACCGTGGTGACAGGTCGATTTCGTCGGGTCCGGGCACGAAAAGGGGCAGCCACCGCGATGCGATGACTGCCCCTTCGTACCGACGCGGAGCGAGGCTCCGGCGTCGAGGGTGCTTACTTGACCGAGACGGTGGCGCCGGCGGACTCGAGGGCCTCCTTGGCCTTGTCCGCGGCCTCCTTGTTGGCCCCTTCGATGACCGCCTTCGGGGCGCTCTCGACGAGCTCCTTGGCCTCCTTCAGACCCAGGCTGGTGAGGCTGCGGACCTCCTTGATGACCTGGATCTTCTTGTCGCCGACCGAGTCGAGGATGACGTCGAACTCGTCCTTCTCCTCGGCAGCGGCCTCACCGGCGCCGTCGCCGGCGGCCGGGGCGGCGGCAACCGCGACCGGCGCGGCAGCAGTGACGCCGAAGGTGTCCTCGAACTGCTTCACGAACTCGCTCAGCTCGAGGAGGGTCATCTCCTTGAACGTGTCGAGCAGGTCTTCGGTGCTGATCTTCGCCATTGTGGCTTTACCTCTCTTGTTTCACTCAGCGCTTGTGGCTTCGGTGGTCTCAGGGTCGGGTGCGGGCGCGTCTTCCTCGAGCTTGGACTGCAGGGCGCCGAGGACGCGGGCCATGTCGGCCAGCGGTGCGTTGAACAGCGAGGCGGCGTTCTGCAGGGACGCCTGCATGGCGCCGGCCAGCTTGCCGAGCAACACGTCGCGGGACTCGAGGTCGGCGAGCTTGCGGATCTCGTCAGCACTGATCGGGCTGCCTTCGAGGTAGCCGCCCTTGATGATCAGGGCCTCGTTGGTCCGGCCGAAGTCGCGCAGGCCCTTCGCGGTCTCGACGACGTCGCCCTTGACGAAGGCGATCGCCGACGGACCGACCAGGAGGTCGGCGAGGCCGTCGATGCCGGCGTCCTTGGCAGCGAGCTTGGTCAGGGTGTTCTTGACGATCGCGTAGGACGCGTTCTCGCCCAGGGAGCGTCGCAGCTCCTTGAGGTCGTCGACGCTCAGGCCGCGATAGTCGGTCAGGACAGCGCCGCTGGAGTTGCGGAACTCGTCAGCGAGCTCCGCTACCGCCGCTTCCTTGTCAGCACGCGACATGGGTCTCCTTCCGCACGTGCATCACATGGTCGAGCCAGAGGCCGCGGGCTGGAGAGTCCCTCAAACGAAGCAACCCCGGCGCAGGAGCGCACGGGGCGGGCCACATCATGGATGTGGTCTGATCGTGTCACCTGCGCGGGCCGCCCGCGATGCGGGACCTTCGGTCTGGTCGTGGGGGCACGATCTGACCACCAGCGGTCTTCGGCGCCTCAATGTTAGAGGTCCAGGCCCGTCGGTTCCAAATCGAGTCGCCGCGCCCTGTCAATGCCAGCGTGCGCGTCGGCGGCCGGACCGGAGAGGATGTGGCATGCGCTGGATCGACACCCTGCAAGACACGGCTGCGGAGCGCCTGGCCGAGCCCGTCCACCGCTACATCCGGCAGGGCTCGGGCAGTCAGCGCAGCGTCGCCGACGCCGAGCGTGCCTGGCGCGACCTGCGGCTGCGGCCCCGGGTGCTGGTCGACGTGTCGGAGGTACGCACCGCGACGACCGTGCTCGGCACGCCGGTCGAGACGCCGATCCTGGTGGCGCCGACGACCGTTCAGCGGCAGGCGCATCCCGACGGGGAGCTCGCGATGGCGGCCGGCGCCAAGGCGGCCGGGTCCCTGCTGGGCGTGTCGAGCAACGCCGGCACCACGTACGAGGCCATCGGTGCGACCGGAGCGCCGTGGTGGATCCAGACCTACGTGCTTCGTGACCGGGCGGCGACCGAGGCCTACCTGCATCGCGCGGTCGCCGGCGGCGCCAGGGCTGTCGTACTCACCGCGGACACTCCGGTCGTCGGCCGCAAGGAGGACCCGCCGGGCGAGCCGACGGTCTGGGACGTCCTGCCGCCCGAGCATCTGCGGGCGAACATCGACCCCGACCTGTCCGACGAGGCGCTGGACAAGGCCGCCGACCTGACGCCGGACACGATCGGCTGGCTGGCCGACGTCACCGGCCTCCCGGTCCTGGTCAAGGGCGTGCTGCGGGGCGACGACGCGAAGCGCTGCGTCGAGGCCGGCGCCGCCGGGATCATCGTGTCGAACCACGGCGGCCGCCAGCTGGACGGCGCGGTGGCGACTGCGGTCGCGCTCCCTGAGGTCGTCGCCGCCGTCGCGGACGGCACGGCCGAGGTCTACGTCGACGGCGGACTGCGCCGGGGCGAGGACGTCCTGGCCGCACTGGCACTCGGCGCCCGGGCCGTACTCGTCGGCCGGCCCGCGCTCTGGGCACTGGCGCTCGACGGCGCGAAGGGCGTCGAGCGGCTGCTGACCGACCTGACCGACGAGCTGACCCACGCCATGCAGTTGGCCGGCTGCTCCGACGTCGGCGCGGTCGGCGCCGATCTGATCGCGCCGGCTACACCTGCGGGGTCAGCGAGCTGAACGGGTCCTGCTTGCTGATCTGGCTCGGCGGCGGCGCCGTGATGTGGACCGGCTCGCCCCAGTCGGACAGCTCCATGGTCAAGGACGTGCCCGCCATGGAGTACTCGATCCGCCTCGGCAGGTTGTCCTGGTCGCCGACCCAGATGTCGTAGGTCATCGTCTTCGGCAGATCCCCGGCGATCGGACCGGTCGGAATGCTGTCGTCGCCGAGCGTCTTGTTCAGGACCTTCCGGGTGTCGACCGTGATCCGGTACTGCGTCGTCTGGGTGCCGTCGATCCGCTCGGACCCGACCTTGTCGAAGCTCTCGATGGCGCCTTCGAACGCCCGGGTGATGTCGGCCGGGTCGGCCTGGCCGACGAACTGGCGGTAGACCTTGCCCAGCGGATTGCCCTTGTCGAGCTCGATCCGGAAGTACTTGCCGGACGGCCCGCCCTGGCTGATGTAGATGGCCTTGTCGACCATGATCAGCGACATGTCCTGGCCGAGACCGGCCGCCGACAGGTTCATCTCGAGCGCGGTGTCGGCCAGCGTCTTGCCGATCGACATGTCGCCGCTCATGGTGACCGACTGCCCCATCATCTTGGCGTCGAGCTCGAGATGGGCCGACTTCGCCGACGACTGCGCCTGGCTGGTCATCGACGCGAACGAACCCACGGTGAGCTCGCCACTCGGCGCATTGCCGGCCGTGTCGCCGACCGCGACCTCCGACGACTGGCCCGAGGACATCTCGGATGCCGAGCCGCATCCGGCCAGGAACAGCAGAGCCGCGACCGCTGCCGCGATGGCGCCACGTCGATAGGTCATCGATATCCCCTGAGTACGAGAGTGGTTCGTCGGCCAGGGTACGGGATGCCGGGCCACCATCGGCCCGAGACTTCGGTGTTGTCCGAGAGCGTTATGCGTCGTCGACCGCGACGTTACGCGTTCGGTTCGGGTCCACCGGGATGCCGGGACCCATCGTCGACGACACGGTGACCTTGCGGAGGTAGCGACCCTTCGAGCTGGCCGGCTTCAGCCGCATCACCTCGTCGAGCGCGGCCGCGTAGTTCTCGGCCAGCTGCTGCTCGCTGAACGACGCCTTGCCGATGATGAAGTGCAGGTTGGCGTGCCGGTCGACCCGGAACTCGATCTTGCCGCCCTTGATGTCCGAGACGGCCTTCTCGACGTCGGGCGTCACGGTGCCGGTCTTCGGGTTGGGCATCAGGCCACGCGGACCGAGCACCCGGCCCAACCGGCCGACCTTGCCCATCATGTCCGGGGTCGCGACGACGGCGTCGAAGTCGAGCCAGCCACCGCTGACCTTCTCGACCATGTCGTCGGCGCCGACGAAGTCGGCACCGGCCTCACGGGCCGCCTCGGCCTTGTCAGCGGTCGCGAACACCAGGACCCGGGCGGTCTTGCCGGTCCCGTGGGGCAGGTTGACCGTGCCCCGGACCATCTGGTCGGCCTTGCGCGGGTCGACGCCGAGCCGCATCGCGACATCGACGGTCCCGTCGAACTTGGTCTTGGCCGACGACTTGGCCAGCCGCATCGCCTGCAACGGCGAGTACGTCCCGTCCTCGTCGATCTGGTCCGCGATCGCGCGGTAGTTCTTGCTGCGCATGTCTGGTTTCCTCTCGATTCCTGCTACCAGATGTGGTCGTGTCGGGCGTGCAGCTGCCCTGCCACAGGTGTACTTGTCGGTTGACCTAGCGGTCGACGGTGACGCCCATCGAACGGGCGGTGCCCTCGACGATCTTCATCGCGGCGGCGATGTCGTTGGCGTTGAGGTCGGGGAGCTTGGTGGTCGCGATCTCGCGCACCTGGTCCTGGCTGATCCGGCCGACCTTGTCGGTGTGCGGCGTCGACGAGCCCTTGGCCAGGCCCGCCGCCTTCTTGATCAGCTCGGCCGCCGGCGGCGTCTTCGTGATGAAGCTGAAGGTCCGGTCCTCATAGATCGTGATCTCGGCCGGAACGACGTTGCCGCGCATCGACTCGGTCGCAGCGTTGTAGGCCTTGCAGAACTCCATGATGTTGACGCCGTGCGGACCCAGGGCGGTGCCGACGGGCGGCGCCGGCGTCGCCGATCCAGCCTGCAGCTGGACCTTGACCAGGGCGGCGACCTTCTTCTTGGGGGGCATGAAGCAGTCCTTCTTTGCTCAATTTCCTGTGGTTTGGATGGTCTTGGGTTGCTGTCGCAGCCTAGACCTTCTGGATTTGGGTGAAGCTGAGCTCGACCGGGGTCTCGCGGCCGAAGATCTCGACCAGCGCCTTGACCCGCTGGGCGTCGATGTTGATCTCGGTGATGGTGGCGTGCAGCGTGGCGAACGGGCCGTCGACCACCATGACCGAGTCGCCGACGCTGAAGTCGCTGAACTCGACCTTCGGGGTCTTCTGCTGCTCCTCGGGGGTCTCGGCCGGCGCCTCGACCTCGGCCTGCACGGCCGGCGCCAGCATGTTCTCGACCTCTTCGA
This sequence comes from Nocardioidaceae bacterium, assembly GCA_035262905.1. Lineage (GTDB taxonomy): Bacteria > Actinomycetota > Actinomycetes > Propionibacteriales > Nocardioidaceae > DATFRX01. Next base: position 2,210 of record DATFRX010000436.1, on the reverse strand, counting down.
GGCTCAGCGGCACCGGCTGGTGGGCGTGGCCGACGAAGCCGGTCACCGACGGCGTGTGCCGCACGGCCGACCAGGACTCGTCGGTGAGGTCCATCCGGACCAGGACATAACCGGGCAGTACGGTCCGGCGCACCATCTTGCGCTGGCCGTTCTTGATCTCGGCGACCTCCTCGGTCGGCACGACCACCTCGTGGATGAAGTCCTCCATGTTGAGCGAGGTCACCCGGTTCTCGAGGTTGGCCTTGACCCGCTTCTCCATGCCGGAGTAGGTGTGCACGACGTACCAGTCGCCGATCTGGCTGCGCAGCCGGATCCGGAACTCCTCAAGCGGGTCCGCGCCGGATGCCTCGCCCTCGTCAGGGGTCGCTGTCGCGGCAGTGTCCTCGTCAGAGGCAGCGTCCTCGGCGCCCTCATCTGGCGCGGCGTCCTCAGCGGGAGCATTGTCCTCAGCGGGAGTAGTGCCTTCCGCACGAGCGGTGTCTTCAGCGGGAGCAGTGTCCTCAGAAGCAGCGGCCTCGGCAGCCTCCGGCGGCGCCGGGCTCTCGTCCGAGGCCGGACTCTCCTCCGAGGCCGGACTCTCCTCCGAGGCGGCCGGCTCGGCGGACGCAGACTCCGCCGACTCCGACTCAGCCGACGCAGGCTCGGCCGACTCGGTCTCCTCTGAGTCGAGGACGCGGACGTCGGATTCCTGGCCGGAGGACTGGGACATGCTGGGTTCGGACACCTTACTCACCAATTCGCTGACACCGGGTCAGCCGAAGATCTGGAACATCGCCTTGCCGAACCCGTAGTCCAGCCCGGCGATGAAGCTCATCATGACGATCACGAAGACGAGGACGACGAAGAAGTAGGTCACGACCATCTGCTGGGTCGGCCATACGACCTTCCGCATCTCGGCGACCACCTGGCGATAGAACATCGCCGGCGTGGTCCGACCGCCGCCCTCGCGACGCTTCACAGCGCTGGAGCGCGTATCAGCCACGATTCCTCGCTTCTCTCGTCCGCAACTTCATCTCTACCACCATTCTGGACCGACTTCGCCGCCGATCACAGCCCTGGCCGGGCCTGCAGGGCAGGAGGGACTCGAACCCCCAGCCTTCGGTTTTGGAGACCGATGCTCTTCCAGTTGAGCTACTGCCCTACGGCGAACCCATCGCCCACGCCTCGACGAGCCAGGTTGAGGGCATGACGACACAGGGTGAGAATCCACCGGAGAGTCGAGTGTACGGGTTGCCGCTACTCCGCGTCGAACCGAGGCACCGGCGTACCTCGGGACGCCCATTCCCGGCGGCGCGCCCTGGGTCGAGCAGCCCGGTCGCGGATGGGACGATGACTCCATGACCGTGCCTGCATCATCGTCAACTCGCCGGATCTCCGCCCGGATCGGCGGCATCGCCGAGTCCGCGACGCTTGCCGTCGACGCCAAGGCCAAGGCGCTGAAGGCGGCCGGTCGGCCGGTCATCGGCTTCGGCGCCGGCGAACCGGACTTTCCGACCCCGGACTACATCGTGAAGGCGGCCGCCGAGGCCTGCGCCGACCCGCGCAACCACCGCTACTCGCCGGCCGGCGGGCTCCCCGAGCTCAAGCAGGCGATCGCCGACAAGACCGGGCGCGACTCCCACTACGAGGTTGAGCCCCGCCAGATCGTGGTGACCAACGGCGGCAAGCAGGCGGTCTACGAAACGTTCGCGACGCTGCTGGACCCCGGCGACGAGGTGCTGCTGCCGACGCCGTACTGGACCACCTATCCCGAGTCGATTCGGCTTGCCGGCGGCGTCCCCGTCGACGTCGTGGCCGACCAGACCCAGGACTATCTGGTCACGGTCGACTAGCTGGAGTCGGCGCGGACGTCACGTACCAAGGCACTGCTGTTCTGCTCGCCCTCCAACCCGACCGGCGCGGTCTATCCGCCTGATCAGGTCGAGGCGATCGGCCGGTGGGCGGTCGAGCACGGCGTCTGGGTGGTCACCGACGAGATCTACGAGCACCTGACCTACGACGGCGCCGAGGCCCCGTCGATGCCCGTGCTCGTGCCGGAGATCGCCGACCGCTGCCTGGTGCTGAACGGCGTCGCCAAGACCTACGCCATGACCGGCTGGCGGGTGGGCTGGATGATCGGGCCCGCCGACGTCGTCAAGGCGGCCGCCAACCTGCAGTCGCACACCACCTCGAACGTCGCCAACGTCAGCCAGCGCGCCGCGCTCGCCGCG
>DATFRX010000435.1:0-24594 GCA_035262905.1 Nocardioidaceae bacterium | reverse complement strand
GCCATGGCCGGTGGTATCTGCTGTGCTGGTCGCATCGGGCGGAGGCGACCCGGGCCTATCGGATCGACCGGGTCACCGAGGTCGAGGTCCTGACCGACACGTTCCGTCCGCCGACCGATCTCGACCCCGTCGCGGACCTCGAGACCCATCTCGCCATCGGCTGGGAGTACGAGGTCGAGGTCGTCATCGACGGCGGATTCGATCGGGTGGCGCGGTGCATTCCTCGTACGGTCGGGCGGCTGGAGGCGATCGACGCGGACACCACCCGCCTGGTCGGCAGCACCAGCAACCCGTGGTGGTATGCCGAGCAGCTCGCCAGGATCCCGGCGTCCTACCGGATCGTGACCGGTCCCGAGGTCCAGGAGGCGGCCCGCGAGCTCGGCGAGCGGCTTCTGGCGGCGGCCGACTCAGCGACCGGCCGGGACTAACCCGGCTGCGGCTGGACCGCGTCCGGCTCCGGCGCGGCGTCCTTCGGCGCGATCACCAGCTTGGTCAGCCAGACCGCCGCGACGGCGAGGACGGCAGCCGGCAGTGCGTCGAGCCCTGGCTGGCCGACGAGCAGCATGCTGAACAGCAGGGCGCTGAACACCATCTCGGTGCCGGCCGCCATCCCGGCGGCGGTGCCGACCGCGATCGCCCAGGTCGGTGAGGCGTCGAACACGACGACGGCGAACGACGTGATGGTGATGCCGATGAAGATCGCCGGGAAGATCGGGCCGCCCCGGAATCCACTGCCGAGTGAGATCGCGTAGCCGAGGCTCTTGGCCACCAGGATCACCAGCAAGACGCCGACCGACCCCTCGGCCACCACTTCGGGCACCGCGGCCTGCCCCGAGAAGAGGATCTCGTCGTCGGTCGTGTTCAGCCAGGTCGCGACCAGGGCGATGAGTCCCACGGCCAGGCCGCCGAGCAGCAGCATCGGCAGCATTCCGTGCCGATCCGCCACGGCCTGGACCCGAGTGGCCAGGTAGCGAACCCGGTTCAGCAGGACTGCGATCACGACCCCGGCGACCACGGCCATCACCAGGTCACCGAGCCGGGTGCCGTTGTACTCCGGGATGTTCGGCACCGCGAGTCCGGCCTGGTTCAGCCCGCCCCAGTCGCCGAGGCCGACGAAGAGCAGGTAGCCGACGGCGGCCGCCACCAGCCCGGGCATCAGGGCCGGGATGAGCTGGGGACCCATGGCGAGCCCGGACTCGAGCAGCAGGACGCCGGCGACCAGCGGGCCGCCGAACAATGCCGAGACGGCGGAGAAGGAGCCGGCCGTCGCGAGGACCGTCATCGCCCGGTCGTCCAGCCGTACGAACGGCGTGACCAGCGCACCGACCGCCGATCCCAACGCGATCAAGGGCGCCTCCGGTCCGAGAACCAGACCGAAGGGGAGCGTGCCGAGTGCGGCGAGCGCGATGCCGGGTGCATAGCGGAGCGGCGTGACGCCACCGCCGATGCCTTGCAGCGGCGGATGTCCGCCGTCGCCGGGCAGGAACCGACGGGCCAGCCAGACGATCACGGCACCGGCGACCGGCAGGCCGACGATCAGGTACCACGGTGCCGAGTCCTCGCCAAGCTGGTCGGGCAGGTCGGTCCACAACCACTCCTCGAGCTCGTGGACCGTCGCCAGGAAGAGCGAGGCGACCAGCGCGGCGGGCAGACCGATGGCCGCGCCGATCAGGATCAGGAGGAGATAGCCGCGAGCCTCGGTCCGGTTCGGCGTCTGGCTCATCGCAACCCACGATGGGTGAAGGTGATCGCCATCGACGGTTGCACAGACTGTTTGTACTACAGACTGTTTGTCCTTGTCGGCGGCGCGCTTATGTACCGCGCCTATCGACGACGTCGGCGGCACGCATGCGACGACCTCCTCGGCCGCTAGGGGACCCAGCCGAGGAGGCCGTCATTCGGCAGCACCCGTGCGCCGCCTGGCTAGCGGTGTGGGTGCTCGTCCGCCTCCACCCCGGTCTCCTCGTCGGTGTCGGGATCGATCCGCCGGGCACGTTCCTGCTGCTCCGCAGCCGCCCTCCGGTCCTCGTCCAGCCGGGCCGCCTGTTCCCTGGCGGCGGCCTGCTCGCGCTCTGCCCTCGCCTCGCGTTCGGCGATCTCGGCCTGGCGGCGCTGGGCGCGGGCGGCGTGGATCTCGGCGACGCGGCGATGTTCGACTGCCTTCTCGCGGCGCCGGGATCGGGCCCGTTCGCTCTTGCGTACGACGAGCATCACTACCAAGGCGATGATCACGATCGCCACGATGACGACGATCGCCACGATGACTCCTGCACTCATGGTGGTGCCCTCCTCAGGGCTCAGGGGTACCCAGGAGTCGCCTCGCCTAACGTCAGAATGGCTCCGTGTCCGCACAGCCGCCTCGTCGAGCCCGCGACCTCGGCATCGTGCCGGGACAGCTGCCGCCCGGCCCGTTCAACGCTCTCACCGACGTCGCAGGAGTACGGGTCGGCCATGCGACCGTGACCGAGGGCGACGACATCCGTACCGGCGTCACCGCGATCGTCCCCACCGCACTGGGGCCGGACCGGCGTACGCTGCCGGCCGCGATCGACGTCGGCAACGGCTACGGGAAGCTGGTCGGATCGACCCAGGTCGACGAGCTCGGCGTGATCGAGACGCCGATCCTGCTGACGTCAACCCTGTCGACCTATCGGGTGGCGGATGCCTTGCTGGACTACGTTCTGAGCCAGCCCGGCAACGAGGGTCTGACGTCGGTCAACATCGTGGTGGGTGAGACCAACGACGGCTATCTGTCCGACATTCGCCGCCGGGTCGTGACGGCGGAGCATGTCCGCGAGGCGTTGGCCGCGGCGTCGTCCGGGCCGCTCGACGAGGGCTGCGTCGGAGCTGGGACTGGGACGATGGCGCTCGGCTACAAGGCTGGCATCGGGAGCGCGTCGAGGCGGGTACCGGTCGGCGGGGTCGATGCGACGCTAGGCGCCCTCGTCCAGAGCAACTTCGGCGGCCGGCTCACCGTGCTCGGCGTGCCGGCGTCGCCCGATCTCCTGCTGGAGCCGACTGCCGAGGCGGTCGCTCCGCCGGGCAACTCCTGCATGATCGTGCTCGCGACCGATGCCGCCCTGGACGCCCGGCAGTTGGGGCGGCTGGCCCGACGCGGCGTCGTCGCGCTGGCCCGGGTCGGGTCCGACTACTCCCACGGCAGCGGCGACTACGCGATCGCGTTCTCGACAGCGGCCGAGCTGGGGCCGGTCGCGGATGCCGATCTCAGTCCGATGTTCTCGGCCGCGTTGGAGTGCGTCGAGGAAGCCGTGCTCAACTCGTTGCTGATGGCGACGACGACGGTCGGCTTTCGGGGCCGACGGGCCGAGGCGCTGCCGCACCGGGCATTGGTCGAGCGGTTGGCCGCGGCCGGCGTGCTCACCGAGCGGCCGTGAGGCTCGGCGCCGCCGTACGCGCCGTCACACGCAAGTGTCGGCGCGAAAACCGCAGGCTCGACCCGGAGTCGGTGCGAGATTGCACCAACTCTTCCCGAGTCGCGTGACCATCCCGAGTCGGGTGACCGTCAGACGGCGGTCTTGCTCCACTCGGCCGGCTGCACCGCCACGACGGTCATCCCGCCCCGCTGGGTCGCCTGGCCGCAGGTCTCCCAGCCGCGCATGCTCATGAGCACGACCGGGTCCTGTCCCGGCTGGAGTCGAAGCCGTGTGACCGGTTCGGCGATCGCGCCGTCGTCCTTGTCGGAGTCCCGGTAGATGGCGATCGAACCCATGGCGCTGGGTCCGTGTCCGATGGAATGGCGGCGGATGATCGCGTGAAAGAACACGGCCACGCTTCGTCTCCCTCTTTTCGACATGGCGGCGCCAAAGCAGCAGCGTCGTGAATGTGACCCACCGAGGCCGGTCAGTCGTCGCGGGCAGCGTCGACCGGAGGTACGCAGGGGTTCGTTGCGCTCCCGATGGCCACCGAAGACGCTGCTCGCGGCAATTACTTCTACACCCGGGGCCGGACCGCGTCCAGAGTCAAACCGATCCCGTCTCGCCTGCTGGCCGAGCGACTGTCCTAGGCGGGGCTGGAGGGCTGCAGGACGGCCAGGGTGTGGCCGTTGGTGCGTACTTCCATCCGGCTGATCGAGCCCAGGTTGATCGAGGTGCTGGTCGGCACTTCGGCCGTCTTCGAGTAGCCGGTCGTCCACCAGCCGGCGGTCTCCATGCGGCCGTCATTGGACCAGACGACGAGCCGGCAGCGCGACTGCGACGGCAGGTTGTCCATCGCGAGTTGTACGCCGGTGCCCCATTCGTGCTGGGACAGCGTCGCGGTCGCCTGGATGCCGGAGCCGGGTGCGGTGGACCAGGTCGCGGCAGCCGCTACCTGGGCCGTCTGCTGGCCGTTGTTGTCGTTGATCACGACCTGGCCGGCGACTCCGACCGCTGACAGCACGGCCACGACGGCAGCCGCCGAGGCGAGGACGCGGGCGCGTCGCCACCACGGGGTGGACTCCTCCGGCGGCTGCCAGGTCGCCGGATCGAGCGGTCGATCGCCTTCGGGCTCGTCCAACTCGTCCAGGGACACCTGGGACAGCAGGCCGGGCAGTGGCGCCAGCCGGACCAGTTCGTCACGGCAGTAGGCGCAGTCCCGCAGGTGCTCCTCGACCGTCTGACGTTCGTCGGCGTCGAGTGCGCCCAGAACGTAGGCTCCGAGCGAGACGGTCTGCATGCAGGTCATGAGCTCATCACCCCTTGCTCCTCGAGGGCGACCCGGAGGGCGCGTAATGCGTAGTACGACCGGGACTTGACAGTGCCCACTGGGATGCCGAGAACCGATGCGGCCTCGGACACCGTACGTCGGCGGTAGAACAGCTCGACGATCACATGGCGATGCTCCTGGCTGAGTCCGCGCAGGGCCGACGCGATTTGCCAGGACTGGAGTACCCGCTCGATGTCGTCGCCGGGCACCGGGAAGTCGCGCTCCCCGATCGGCACCTCGGGCGGCCGGGCCGATTTGCGCCGGAATCCCGAGACGACCAGGTTGTGCGCGACAGTGAACAGCCAGGGGCCGGCGTCCTCCGGTGTCAGTTGATCGGAGCGCTGCCAGGCTCGGGTCATCGTCTCCTGGACGATGTCCTCGGCCTGTTGGTAGTCGCCGCCGACCGAGCGGAGGACGTAGCCGAGCAGCGGCGCGCGGTAGCGGTCATACATCGCGCGTACCGCCGCATCGCTTCGGTTCTTGGCTTCGTCCACATAAGCATTACGCGCCTTCGAGCCGAATAGTTCAACCCTGAACCATCTGGCTTTGCGCTGCGTAAACGGGGGCATGAGGAAGTCAACGATCATCAAGAGATGGGCAGCTCCGGCCGGAGCGGCGGCACTCGCCGTCATGCTTGCGGCCTGTGGCTCCAACGGCAGCGGCTCGAGTGCGAGCGGATCGGGCTCCGGCTCCGGTTCGACCGGCTCCGCCGAGGTCAGTACTAGCGACGTCAGCGGTGTCGGAACCGTGCTCGTCGACAGTGCAGGAAAGACGCTTTACGTGAACAACCAGGAAGAGGGCGGCGGCGCGCTCAAGTGCACCACCTCCTGCCTCGACTTCTGGATGCCGGCTCAGGCCACAGGGACGATGCCGAACATCCAGGGCCTTGGCACCATCACCCGTAGCGACAACGGTGACAAGCAGCTGACCTTCCACGGGGCGCCGCTCTACACCTTCACGCTGGACACCTCGGCCGGCTCGGCCAAGGGGAACGACTTCCAGGACTCGTTCGGTGGAACCTCGTTCACCTGGGAGGCCGCGACGACCAGCGGGAGCGCCAGCAACATGGGCAGCTCCAGCGGGTCCGGTGAGTCCGGCGAGTACGGCAACACCGGCAGCGGTTCGGGCAGTGGTTCGAGCAGCAGCAACAGCAACCCGTACGGCGGCGGCTACTGACGAAGTCCGACGCAGTCCAGCGCCCAGAACGTCTCGGCATAGACCAATGTGCCGGTCATCCAGGGCTCGTACGACGAGAGCCGTGCGACCTGGAAGGCGACGTCAGGGATGCGTAGCGACGGCGACCGGAAGCCCACGGCGCTGGCGGACTCGAAGCCACGACGGCCGTAGTAGTCGGGTGAGCCTTCGAGGAAGACCAGCGGAATCGACCGGGCATCGGCGGCGTCCAGCGCATGCGCGACGAGTCGGCCCCCGATGCCCTGTCGCTGGTGCTCGGGGAGGACCCCGAGCGGCGACAGGACGAGGACGTCGACCAATCGCTCGGGCGCATCGACCCGGCTTGCAGACAGCAGGACGTGACCGATCACCCGGTCGCCGATCGTCGCGACGAAGGACAGCGGCGACAGCGGCGCGGGTGCGGCACGAAGGGCATCGACAAGCCCGGGTACGCGGGGGTCACCGTCGAAAGCACGGCGGTGCACCTCGCGTACCTGGTCCAGGTGGGCGGGCGTTTCGGCCCGGATGTCCACGGCGATCACAGATTCCGACACTAGGGCGGCTCGGGGCGGCCCTGCGACGGAATTTCGCCGCGGCATCCGGGCACGAGGCGTGAAGTCCCCTCCAGATCACACACCATGCATGATGACTGATGTGATGGATGTCTGGAGAGAGGACGAAGGATGACTCTTGCCATTAGCCCTGGGGAGCGGCGGATGGCGCACGAGCTCGTCAGGGACACACTCCGCCGGGCGATCCTGACCGGGCAGATCGCCGGTGGCGAACGACTTGTCCAGGCCGACCTCGCCAAGCAGCTCGAGGTCAGCACCACCCCGGTTCGCGAAGCGCTTCGCGACCTGTCCGCCGAGGGCCTGATCCAGCTCGACGCGCACCGGGGTGCGATTGTCCGCAGTCTCAGCAAGGACGAGGTCGAGGAGATCTACTGGCTGCGCCAGCTCCTCGAGCCCGAGATGATGGCGCGGGCCGTCGAGAACATCACCGACGAACAGATCGAGCAAGCCGAAAGCATCCAAAAGCGGGCCGACAAGGAGCGCGATCCGGTCACTTGGGTTCAGCTCAACAAGGCGTTCCACCGGGTTTTCAACGTGGCCTCCAGGTCGCCCCGGCTGGCCGCGATCGTCGAGAATCTGCAAGACAGCGGCACGCCCTATGTCGTGGCCGCTCTGGTCGCAGGGTCCCGTAATCCGAAGGAGGCCAACACGCAGCACCGGGAGATTCTGCAGGCGGTTCGTGCGCGCGACGTCAAGGCGGCGAAAAAGCGCATGCACGACCACGTCGACAAGACGCTGCTCGGCGTACCGGAGCACCTACCCGACCGCAGCACCTGATCCTGCGCATCACATGTGGGCATACCGACTCGACGGGCCGCTGCGGTTCGTCCGCGACGAGATCTCGCCGCCACAGGAGTCGGATCTGGAGCTCGGCGAGGTCATCGTTCGGTTTCGGGCCGGCGGCATATGCGGGAGCGACATCCCGCGCTGTCGCGACGGCGCCGGCCGACCGGGTCCCGAGGTCTACGGACTTTCGCTGCACGAGATCGTCGGTGAAGTCGTCGCCACCAGGTCCGATCTCGAGGTCGGCCAGCGCGTCGTGGGCTGGGAATCTCGGTCGCGCGGGCTTTGCGAGTACGTCCGGACGTCCGCCTGCGAGTTGCTGGCGATCGATCTCGACCTGGACGACGTCCATACGGTGGCGCTGCAGCCGCTGGCCTGTGTCGTCTACGCGCTGACGCGAGTGCCATCGATCGAGGGCGTTCGCGCCGCTGTCATCGGGCTCGGCCCGATCGGACTGCTGTTCGCGCACGCCCTCAAGGACGCCGGCGCCGCCACGGTGGTCGGCGTCGATCGAGTCGACCGGCGCGCTCTCGGGCCGACCTTCGGGCTGGATCACGTGGAGTTCATGACCAGCCGTACCTGGTCCGGACGCTCGGACGCAGGCGATGCCTTCGACCTCGTGATTGAGGCGGTCGGCCACCAGGTCCAGACCCTCGAGGACGCGATCCGGGTGGCCGCGCCGGAGGGCTGGGTCGTCCACTTCGGCAACACCGAGTCCGACGACTGGTACCCACTCCCGCTCGGCGTGATGATGGACAAGCACCTCACCCTGCAGGCCGGGCGGACGCCGATCCCGCAGCGCCGCGAGGCCCTGCGACTCGCGCTCGGCTATCGGGAGCGGCATCCCGAGCTGTTCACGACCTACGTCACCGATGTGCTGCCCGTGTCGGAGGCCCAGATCGCGTACGAGCGGGCCAGCCGTCCGGCCGTCAACCGGCTCAAGGTCGTGCTCGACGGCGCCGACCGAGACCTCGAACCCCAGCCCGACGCCGACGGAGGAACCGATGCCTGATGGCCCGCTAGCCGCTGCGATCGCCGACCTGTCGCGCAACAGCGGCGTCGATCCTGACGACATCCAGGTGGTCGTGCATGAGCAGGTCACCTGGCGCGACGGCAGCCTTGGCTGCCCCAAGGCCGGGATGTTCTACACCCAGGCGCTGGTTCCGGGCTATCGGATCGTGCTCGGGGCCGGCGGCGAGGAGGTCGCCTACCACGGCAGCGCAGGTAAGGCACCGTTTCGCTGCGACCACCCCGCCCCGAACGGCGCCATCGGCGCCTGATCGGATCAGCCGGCCCGATCGACTACTTCAGCTGCCCCCGGATCGCGCCACCCGGGAACGCCGGGTTGTGCACGTTGACGTAGAACGCCTTCGGACTCGCAGTGATCTCGGTTGCCAGCTCCTGGGTGATCGTCGTGCAGGCCTCGACCTTGGAGCCGGAGCCGTCGCCGACCGACAGGGGGATCACGATCCCGCCGGCGACACCCCGTGGCGCCCGGTGTACGTGCGCCGCGAACGCGGTGTCGATCCGCTGCCACGCAAGCGTGTAACAGAAGTTGGTGCCATCGATGTTGTAGGTGAAGAAGCCGTGGCCGTCGGAATCCGCAGCGGCCGTCTCTTGGTCCCCGTTGAGCGGTATCGCGGGTGCGGCCGATGCCGATGAGGTCGCGCCCAGGGCGGTCAGGGTGAGCGAAGCCACGCCGAGAATGGCGAGGGTGCGCATGGTGCCTCCACAGGTAGACGTCCCCGAGAGGGATTCGCTCATACTACGGATGGGGACCAACGATGAGATTTCGTACGAACCAACGTCTTCGGATCAGCCGATGACCTCGGTCTTTCGGGGACATCTCGAGCCCAGAGAGGGCGACCATGACCTCACGTACCTTGCGCGCGACCCTGGAGGCCGACGGCCCGGCCCTCGGCGCGTGGCTCCAGATGCCGAACCCGATCGCTGCCGAAGCGGTCGGCCGGGCCGGTTTCGACTGGATCGGCATCGACACCCAGCACGGCATGATCGGTTACGAGTCGATGCTGGCGATGCTCCAGGCGATCGCGGTTTCAGGCACGCCGGCGATCGTCCGCGTCTCGAGCAATGACTTTGCTGAGATCGGCCGGGCGCTCGACTCCGGTGCACAGGGCATCATCGTGCCCCTGATCGAGACGGCCGAGCAGGCTGCCCGGGTGATCGACGCAATGCGCTATCCACCGCGAGGTCATCGCAGCTGGGGCGCCGTCCGGCCGGCGATGGAGCATCGGGCGTACTCACCGGCGCTCGGCGACGAGCTCGCGGTCTGCATCCCGATGGTCGAGACCGTCGCGGGCGTTGAGGTGATCGACGAGATCGTGGCCGTCGAGGGGGTCGACGCGATCCACGTCGGGCCGAGCGACCTGGCCTCGTCGGCCGGCCTGACGCCCACGATGGAGCTGCGCGAGGCCGAGCATCGGCAGTTGGCCCAGCGGATCGCGACGAGTTGTCGCGAGGCGGGCCGTTGGGTCGGCATCCATCCGGCGTCGGCGGAGATCGGGCCGTACGTCGAGATGGGCTTCAAGGTGATGCCGATCTATCGCGACCTGCCAGCCCTGGAGGCCGGTGCTCAGGCCGCGATCGAGACGGCGCGCGCGGCGATCGCCTGATCGCGCTACGACCCGGTCGCGCGGAGAAGTCCATAGAGCACGTCGCGGGTGTGCGGCTCGTCGAGCACTTCACTGATCCATGCGGTGGAGTCGGCTCGGCTCGGTGAGCGCGGATTGGGTGCCAGCCAGTCGTTGCCGGCGATCTCGGTGATGTGCCCGAGCGTGGCGATCAGCATCGAGAAGTGACCGGGTCGAGTCACCTCGGCCGGGCCGCCGGCAGCTTCGTATGCGTCGACGAACGCCCGCGCCCGTCCTTGGTCGGTGCGGGCGTACTCGAACAGCACACAACCGAGCTCCTGATCCTGGTCCGCCGGGCCGCTGTTCTCCCAGTCGATGACGCACACGCCACCGTCCGCGGTCGGCAGTACGTTGTCCGCCCAGAGGTCGCGATGGCAGACCCGCGTCGTCGTCGGCGGCTCGAGCCACGACTCCAGGGCGACCAGCTCGTCGCGCAACGCGGCCAGCCGTTCGGCGAATGGAGCGCCCTCCTCTCGCAGCCGCTTGATCAGCTCGTCCCAGCTCCTGGCGCCGACCGGGTCGACGAACCAGGGGTCGACCGGACCGTCCTCGGTGAACTCCACCTGGTGCAGTGCCGCGATGACCGATCCGACCAGCTCCGGATCCAGCATCGGATCGGGGCCGCCCAGATCCACCCACTCGTAGACCCTGGCCTCCTGCCCGTCGACGGCGGCGAACACCGATCCGTCCACGGTCCGTCGCACCTGCGGCGTGGGTACGCCGGCGGCATAGGCCGCCTCCTGGAAGGCGGTCGACAGCCGTACCTCGTCTGGAGGCTCCGACTCGAACGGCACCTTCACCGCCCAGCGCCCGTCGCCGGTGTCGAGGCGCCAGACAGCGCCCTGCTTGCCACGGGCGACCGGCCCGTCCGACAGCTTCGCGGCGTTGCCGAGCCCGAAGCGATCGGCGATCTCGGCGGCGCGCATCGGGTCACTCCAGCACAGCCATGACCCGGGTCGCCAGGGTCGTCCGGCGCTAATTCGATTGCCGGTCGGCGCTCGGGTCTGGTGTGCTGACCCCGAACGACGTATGCCCGAACAAGGAGCCAGAGCGATGCGTGCAGCCTTCATGTCCGAATCGAAGGGAGTTGTCAACTCACGTAAGGACATGAGGCTTGAGCGCACTCAACCTGGGGATCCTGGCGCACGTCGACGCCGGTAAGACCACGCTGACCGAGCGGCTGCTGCAGTCGGTCGGCATCATCGACGAGGTGGGCAGTGTCGACGCCGGCACCACCCAGACCGACACCTTGCCGCTGGAGCGAGCTCGCGGCATCACGATCCGATCCGCCGTCGCATCGTTCGTGCTCGACGGCGTCACCGTCAACCTGATCGACACGCCCGGCCACCCCGACTTCATCGCCGAGGTCGAACGCGTGCTGAGCGTGCTCGACGGCGTCGTCCTGGTCGTGTCCGGCGTCGAGGGAGTACAGGCGCAGACCAAGGTGCTGATGCGGACGCTTCGGCGACTGCGGCTGCCGACCCTGATCTTCGTCAACAAGCTCGACCGCCGGGGCGCCTCTCCGGATGCAGTGCTGGGCGCGATCGCCGAGCGGCTGTCCGCGACCAGCATCCCGATGGGCTTGGCGAGTGCACCGGGGCAGCCGGACACCGGCTTCGAGCCGTACGTCCCGACTGATCCCGCCTTCCGGGCCCGACTCGTCGACGTCCTGACCGCGCATGACGATCGGCTGCTCGCGGCGTACGTCCACGACGAGATGGGACTGCCGTACCGGCGACTGCGCTCGGCTTTGGCGACCCAGACCGCCCGGGCGTTGGTGAATCCGGTCTATCTCGGCTCGGCGATCACCGGCGCCGGCGTACCGGAGTTGCTGAGTGGGATCGCCGAACTGCTTCCGGCCTCCGACGGCGACATCGATGCCCCGCCGTCGGGCCGGGTGTTCAAGATCGAGCGGGGTGTGGCCGGGGAGAAGATCGGCTACGTACGGATGTTCGCCGGAGCGATCCGTACTCGGGACCGGCTGCCGTACGGGGACGGTAACGAAGGCAAGGTGACCGCGGTCCGCGCGATCACCTCGGCCGCGGACGAGCCCGACGAGGTGCGGGACCGGCAGCTCACGGCCGGGCAGATCGGCCGGCTCTGGGGCCTGGCCGACGTGCGGATCGGCGATGACATCGGCGAGCCGAGCCGGTCGAGCGGATCCGGGGACGAGCATCACTTCGCACCTCCGACGCTCGAGACGGTCGTCCGCCCCTGTCTCGCGGCCGACGGCGCTCGACTGCACACGGCGCTGACCCAGCTCGCCGAGCAGGACCCGCTGATCAACCTTCGGCAGGACGGCACTCGGCACGAGACGTCGGTCTCGCTCTACGGCGAGGTGCAGAAGGAGGTCATCCAGGCCACACTCGCCGACGTGTACGGCATCGACGTGGCCTTCCGGGAGTCGACGACGATCTGCGTCGAGCGGCCGATCGGGACCGGCGAGGCGGTCGAGGTGCTTAACGCCGACGACAACCCGTTCCGCGCGACGATCCGGCTGCGTATCGAGCCGGGGCCGGACGGTTCGGGGATCGAGTTCCGGCTTGCGGTCGAGACGCGTGACATCCCGCTGTATCTCTACAAAAGCCGAGGTCACTTCGCCGACATGATGGAGCGCTACGTCGAACACTCGCTTCGCGAGGGTCGCCGTGGCTGGCAGGTCACCGACTGCGTCGTGTCGATGGTCGAGTGCGTCTACAGCTCGCCCGACGGGCCGCCGTCGACGCGCGGACCGCTCAGCTCGCTCGCCGACTTCCGTGACCTGACGCCGATGGTCGCGCAGGCCGCCTTGCAGCGGGCCGGCACCGTCGTGTGCGAGCCGATGCATCGCATCGAGCTGGAGCTGCCGGCGGACACGCTCGGCGCCGTGCTCCCCGGCCTCACGCGGCTCGGCGCGACTCCGGGAGCTCCGCTGATGCGTGGCACGACATGCCTGATCGAAGGCGAGATCCCGGCGGCGCGTGTGCATCGGCTCTATCAGGAGCTGCCGGCGCTGACCAGTGGCGAGGGCGTGCTGGAGACCGCGTTCAGTCGCTATCGCGCGATCCGAGATCCAGTGCCACGGCGGCCGCGTAGGCTGCCCGATCCGCTCGACCGCAAGGCGTACCTCCGTCATGTCCAGCGCCGACCATGAGTCGGGCCCGGCCGGAATTCGGTTGCCGACGGCGGAGGCGTCTGCTGCACTACTGAGCACCGCGTACGAATGCGAGCCAAGGAGAAAGCGAATGCGCCGAGCGTCCAGGTCCACCTCGAAGGGAGTTGTGTACTCACGTAAGGACTTGACGCTTGGAAACGCTGAACCTCGGAATCTTGGCCCATGTCGACGCCGGTAAGACCAGTCTGACCGAGCGGCTGCTCTACGCCGCCGGCGTCATCGACGAGGTCGGCCGGGTCGACGACGGAAGCACCCAGACCGACTCCATGGAGCTCGAGCGAGCCCGTGGCATCACGATCAAGTCGGCGGTCGTCTCGTTCGTCCTCGACGGCATCACGGTCAACCTGATCGACACGCCTGGGCACCCCGACTTCATCGCCGAGGTGGAGCGGGTGCTCGGTGTGCTCGACGGCGTCGTGCTGGTCGTGTCGGCGGTGGAGGGCGTGCAGTCGCAGACCCGGGTGCTGATGCGCACGCTGCAGCGGCTGCGGATCCCGACGCTGATCTTCGTCAACAAGATCGACCGGGCCGGTGCTCGCGAGGGCACACTGCTTCGGGAGTTCGCCGAGCGGCTGACCGGGTCGGCCATCGCGATGGGCTCGACCCGCAGCCTCGGCAGCCGCGAAGCGGACTACGTGCCGTTCGGCGCCACCGATGCCGACTTCACCGGCCGGCTGGTCGACGTACTGACCGAGCACGACGACACGCTGCTGGCGGCGTACGTCGACGACGAGGCGGCGGTGCCGGACTGCGCGTGGCGCGAGGCGCTCGCGATCCAGACCGGGCAGGCTCTGGTGCAGCCGGTCTACTTCGGCTCGGCGATCACCGGCGCCGGTGTCGAGGCGCTGACCACTGGCATCCTCGGGCTGCTGCCCGTGAGCCAGGGCGACGTCAACGGCGCCGTGTCGGGTCGGGTCTTCAAGATCGAGCGCGGTCCGGCCGGGGAGAAGATCGCCTTCGTACGGATGTTCGCCGGGACCGTGGAGGTGCGCGAGAAGGTGCCGTACGGCGCGGGCCAGGAGTCGAAGGTCACGGCGATCAGCGTGTTCCGCGACGGTGGCGACGTGCGAGCCGACGCGGTCGGAGCCGGTCACATCGCGAAGCTGTGGGGGCTCGGCGAGGTGCAGGTCGGCGACGCGATCGGGTCAGGACCGGCTTCCGACGACGCTGTCGAGGATCGGGCCGAGCACTTCGCGCGGCCGACCCTGGAGACCGTGGTCGAGCCGAAGCAGCGACGCGACAACGGCGCCCTGCACGCGGCGCTCACCCAGCTCGCCGAGCAGGATCCGCTGATCGGACTGCGTCAGGACGACCTCCGGCACGAACTGTCGGTGTCGCTCTACGGCGAGGTGCAGAAGGAGGTCATCGAGTCGACCCTGCTCACGGAGTACGGCATCGACGTCACATTCCACGAGACCACGACGATCTGCATCGAGCGCCCGGTCGGATCCGGCTCGGCCGTGGAGCATATGAGCTCCGACGACAATCCGTTCCGGGCCGGGATCGGGCTGCGGGTCGACCCAGCGCCGATCGACGGCGGGGTGCGCTTCGAGCTGGAGATCGAGCTCGGCTCACTGACGTACGCCTTCATCCGCGCCGTCGAGGAGACCGTGCGCCAGACGCTTCGCCAGGGTCTGTACGGCTGGGAGGTCACCGGCTGCGTCGTGACGCTGACGCACTCGTCGTACACCCCGCCGCCGCCGTACGGCTGGAGCAAGTGGTCGAGCTCGGCCGGCGACTTCCGCCAGCTGACGCCGCTGGTCCTGATGAGTGCGCTGCGCCGGGCCGGGACGAGGGTGCACGAGCCGATGCACCGGTTCCGGCTCGAGGTTCCGGTGGACACCGTCGGCTCGGTGCTGGGTGCGCTGGCTCGGCTCGAGGCGATCCCCGGGACGCAGACGATCAGCGGCCCGGTCGGCGTCCTGACCGGCGAGATCCCGGCGACCCGCGTGCATGCCTTGGACCAGGGACTCGCCGGGCTGACTCGCGGCGAGGGGGTGCTGGAGAGCGAGTTCGGCTACCACCGACCGGCGGCCGACCCGGTCCCGTCGCGGCCGCGCACCGACCACAACCCGCTCGACCGCGACGCCTACCTGCTCCGCCTCAAGACCCGCGCCTAACCCCCGACGATCCGTCACTCGGACAGCCACGATCCGCCACTGCGACAGCCACCATCCGTCACTCGGGTCCTGTCTGAGTGACGGATGGTCACTGTCCGAGTGACGGATCGTCGGAGCGGCGGGTGACGAAGACGTACTCGCGGCTGTCGTCGGTGTGCGGCTCATGGGCGAAGCCGCCGTACAAGGCCGTCACCTCGAGGCCGGCGACGTCGATCAGACCGAGCCACTCGTTCTTGGTCGCCCACCACAGGGAACTGGTCCCGCCGTCGTCGAGCACCAGGTCGATGCGGTTGTCGCCGACGGCGTAGCGGACGGTGTGGGGGACCGGATCGGCAGCGTGCTTGCCATCGAGGCCGACCGCGATCTGGTGGTCGAAGGCGAAGGCGTTCCAGGCGAAGCGCCCGTCCGCTCGCAAGGCGGCGGCGACGCGCTCGAAGGTACGGCGGCGATCCGCCCAGGTCGGGAGGTGGAGCAGCGAGCGGAACGGGCAGTAGATCAGCCCGGCCGGCTCGTCCAGCGCGAAGTCGCGCAAATCGCCCTCGCGCAGCTCGAGGTCCACACCCGCCTCGGCGGCCCGCTGCCGCGCCTGCGCGAGCATCACGGGCGATGAGTCGATTCCGATCACGCGATGCCCGGTCTCCCGAGCCACCGGGATCGCCACCCGCCCGTTGCCGACCGCCAGCTCGACGAGCGGTCCGTCGGCCTGGCGAGCGAGCTCGACGTAGAACGCGACGTCATCCGTCATCGACGCTGACCACTCGTCGTAGCGCTCGGCGAAGCCGTCGTACCAGCTCATCGGCCTCCCCATTCGCCGCTGTGCCCTACGGTCGCACGTTGCCCTATTGGCCGATCCGGCCGTCGATCCGCTCGCGCAGGAGGTCGGCGTGGCCGCAGTGGCGGGCGTACTCCTCGACCATGTGCAGGAGCACCTCGCGCAGCGCGATCTCGCCCTTGGCGTCCATCCGGCCGAGGTCGTCGGTCTCCTCGACGAATCGCTCGGCGTTCGCGACCTCGGTGCGCCAGCTGGCCCAGGCATCCTCGACGACTTCGGGATCGCCCACGGCACCGTTGAAGTCGAGGTCGCGGTCGGTCTCCGACACGTAGAGCCGCGGCTCGTCCACGCCCTCCATCACCCGGCGGAACCAGTGGTGTTCCACGCTGGCCATGTGACGGATCAGGCCGAGCAGCGACAGCGTCGACGGGGGTACGGACCGGCGCGCGAGCTGCTCGGCGTCCAGACCGTCGCACTTCATCTGCAACGTCAGGCGGTAATCGCGCAGGTACTCGATGAGCAGCGACCGCTCGTCGGTGAAGCCGCCGTCGGACCGCGGATCGGCGTCCGGGTCGACCCACAGGTCGGGGTACGTGGTGGCTTCCGAATGGCGTTCGGGTACAGCCTCGTCCGCGGATGCGTCGGTGGATGACATGTCGGCGATCGTTGCAGGTCGGCGATCACCATTCCACCGGATTCGGCCGGCCTACCCCCGCCACGGCTCGACGCGGACGATGGCATCGAGCGGCACCGGGCCGTACACGTGCGGAAACTCCTCGGCACCCGGCTCCGGCATCTCGTAGCGCACCGGAACGGACAACCGCTCGCTGTCGATCAGCAGCACCACCAGGTTCTCGCGCGGGACGTCGCTGTAGACCGCCTCCGCAACGTCGCGCAGCTGATGGGGCAGCGAGCAGTGGATGAATCCCTCGTCCCGCAGAGTGCGGCCGCGGGTCGACATCTCGTACGCGCCACTGAGGCGGGCCGCGTCCCACGCTGCGCGTTCGGTGATGTGGAGGAGGTCGGTCATCCGAGTCACCTTAGAGGCTGGCGGCCGATTGCGGGAGATCGTCAACGGGCAATCAAAATCGGACATCACGTAGGACTTCGTGCGTCGACCGGGTGACCGGGAGCAGACTCTTCTCGGTCGCGTCCGGCATCATCGCCTCGTGGGTACGCAAGGTTCGCGACGTTCCGCGAGCTGGCGCGTACGGTCGGCATCCACTGAATCGTCCCGCGGGGGCGGTGACCTGACATGGTGACCGCACTCGGCTGGCTGGCCGTCGTCGGCCTGATCCTCGGCAATGCGCTGTTCGTCGCCGCCGAGTTCTCGCTTACGTCGGTCGATCGCACCAAGCTCAAGCGGCTCGCCGACACCGGTGACCGGCGCGCGGCGCGAGTGCTGGCGACCACCCGCGAGCTGTCGTTCAGTCTGTCCGGCGCCCAGCTCGGCATCACGCTGTGCTCGCTGCTGCTCGGGTTCGTCGCCGAGCCGGTCATCGCCAGCGCGATCGACCCGGCCTTCGAGGCGATCGGCCTGCCGTCGTCGGATGCCGCGCCGCTCGTGACCGCACTGGTGCTCGCGACCCTGGCGCAGATGCTGTTCGGCGAGCTGGTGCCCCAGAACCTGGCGATCTCGCGGCCGATGCCGACCGCGCTCGCGATCACGCCGTTCCAGCGCGCCTTCTCGGGGCTGTTCCGGCCGGTGATCGCGTTGTTCAACGGCACGGCGAACGCGATCGTACGGCTGACCGGGCAGGAGCCGCAGGAGGAGTTGCGAGCCGCCCGTACGCCGGAGGAGCTGGAGTCGCTGATCGGCACCTCGGCCCGGGAGGGCACGCTGCCGCACGAGGTGGCCGCGCTGCTGCGCCGTACCTTGTCGTTCGGCGACCTTACGGCCGGTGACCTGATGACGCCGCGGCTGCAGATGGTGTCGCTGGACCAACGCGAGACGGCGGCCGATCTGCTCACGGCGGCCCGCGAGTCCGGCCACTCCCGGTTCCCGGTGCATCGCGGCGACGTCGACGAGATCGTGGGCGCCGTCCATGTGAAGCACGCCTTCGCCGTAGCGCCCGGCCGGCGCGATCGGACACCGCTGTCGCATCTGATGGACGAGCCCGTGCGGCTGCCGGAGTCCGTGCACGGCGACGACCTGCTGACCGCGCTGCGCGGCCGCGGACTCCAGCTGGCCATCGTCATCGACGAGTACGGCGGGACGGCCGGCCTGGTCACGGTCGAGGATCTGGTCGAGGAGCTGGTCGGCCAGGTGCGGGACGAACATGACCGGTTCGAGGAGCTGGACGCGATCCTGCTGTCCAACGGGAGCTGGTCGGTCAGCGGCCGGCTGCGCTGCGACGAGCTGCCACGAAGGCTCGGCTTCACGCCGCCGGACGGGCCGTACGACACGGTGGCCGGGCTGGTGATGCGCTATCTCGGTCAGATCCCGTCGGTCGGCGACGCCGTCACGGTCGAGGGGTGGCGGATCGCCGTGACCCACATGGACCGGCGCCGGATCGACCGGGTCGAGATCAGTCCGCCGGGCGGTGAGGACGCATGAGCATGCTGCTGGTGGTCGTCCTGCTGGCCGGCAACGCATTCTTCGTCGGAGCTCAGTTCGCGCTGATCGCGGCCCGCCGGGACCAGATCGAGCCGCTCGCTCAGCAGGGTCACCGCACCGCCCGCGTCGCCCTGGGGCAGATGCGTCACCTGTCGTGGATGCTGGCCGGATCGCAGCTCGGCATCGCGGCCTGCTCACTCGGTCTCGGAGCTGTCGCGGAGCCGGCCTTCGCCCACCTGTTGGAGGGCGTGTTCGACGCGCTGGCCTTGCCGTCCGGCCTGCTGCATCCGGTGGCCTTCGTCATCGCATTGGCCGTGATCTCGTACGCCCACATGGTCATCGGCGAGATGGTGCCGAAGAACCTGGCGCTCGCGGCGCCGTTGCGGGCGGCCCTCGTCCTGAGTCCGCCGATCGCGTTCTGGGTGCGCATGACGCGGCCGATCCTGGTCGCGATCAACGCGGCGGCCAACGGCATCCTGCGGCTGTTCCGGGTCGAGGTGAAGTCCGAGATCAACTCGACGTACACCCCTGCCGAGCTCGCCGACCTGATCGCGGAATCTGTCGCCGGAGGGCTGCTGCATCCGGACGACGAGCAGCGGCTGCTCCGTGCCCTGCGGCTCGACCAGGTCACGACGCGGTCGCTCGCGATCCCTTCAGAGCGGGTGGTGTCGTTGGCACCGAACAGCACGGTCGGCGACGTCGAGGCGCTGATCGCACGCACCGGCTACTCCCGGTTCCCGGTGTCGTCGCCGGCCGACTCCGGCTCGGACGAGCTGGTCGGCTACGTCCACGCCAAGGACCTGCTTGAGATCGACGACTACGAGCAGTCGACGCCATTGCCGCAGCGGTTGATCCGGCCGATGGTCACGATCGACGCCGACCTGCCGTTGACCAGCGCGTTCTCGTCATTACAGCGGGCCGGCCTGCATCTTGGGCGGGTGACCGAAGGCGGCCGCACCCTGGGAGTCGTGGCGCTCGAGGACGTGCTCGAGGAGCTCGTCGGCGAGATCCAGGACGCCAGCCACATCGACGACTGAACCGCGAAACGGTTCGGGTGCCGTGGCCGCAGCTTATGATCGCCGGGTGCCCGCCATCGATGCAGTAGACGGAACTCGGCTTGCCTACCACGAGCTCGGCGAGGGGTCGCCGTTGATCTGTGTTCCGGGCGGGCCGATGCAAGCGTCGGCCTACCTCGGCGATCTGGGTGGGCTGTCCGCGCATCGCCGGCTCGTGCTCCTCGACCTGCGCGGCACCGGTGAGTCGGCGACGCCGTCCGATCCGGGCAGCTATCGATGCGATCGGCAGGTCGACGACGTCGAGGCGTTGCGGGCGCATCTGGGGCTGGATCGGATCGACCTGGTCGGCCACTCCGCCGGAGGCTCGCTCGCGGTGCAGTACGCCGCGCGATTCCCTGAGCGGATCAACCGGCTCGTCCTCGTCAATCCCAGCCCGCGCGCGGTCGGAGTAGACATCGCCGACGCCGATCGGGGCGAGCTGGCCGACCTGCGTCGCGACGAGCCGTGGTATCCCACCACCAAGGCCGCGCTCGAACGGATCTGGTCCGGCGATGCCGCTGGGGCCGACTGGTCCGCGATTGCGCCGCTGTCCTATCGCCGATGGGACGACGCCAGCCAGGCGAACGAGGCGCGATCGGAGCGCGACACCAACCAGGAAGCGGCGATGGCCTACTACGCGGACGGCGCCGTCGATCCGCCCGCGACCCGCTCGGGACTGCGCAGCCTCGAGGCGGCGGTGCTCCTGATCGCCGGTGAGTACGACGTCGGGCTGCCGCCGAAGCGGGCCACCGAGTACGCCGGGCTGTTCCCACATGCCGAGCTCGCCGTGCTGCCGCGCGGCGGGCACTATCCGTGGATCGACGACCCGGAGTGGCTGGTCGAGACGATGTCCGCGTTCCTGACGGTGACGTGAGAATCGACATCGTGGTGGCGATGACCCCCACGATGTCGATTCTCCGGTGGTCGCTCCCCTAGTCCGGCCTCGCGCTCCGGCGGGCTTCGCTCATCGGTGCGGTCGCGGTCGACGGTGCCGATCCGCCCGGCGCGAGAGCGCCCTCGGCCGCTGCTTCGGCTGCCATCGCGGCCGCGTCGTCGGCGTGCCGGGCCTGGATGCCGGACATGTCGCGCAGCGGCAGGTCGGGCAGGAAGGCGATCACGAGGAGGCCGACCAGGAGCACGAGCGCGCCGAGCACGAACACCAGATCCATCGACTCGGAGAAGCCGACCATGAACGGGTGGGCGATCGCGTCCGGCAGGTCGTTGATGAACGAGGAGTCCTGCAGGGCATTGCTGTTCTGCAGCGTCTGCATCAGCTGCGGGTGCGCCGCGGCAGCTGACTGGAACGCGGCAGAGTTCTCGGCCCTGGCCAAGGCGTCCGCGATGTTCTGACCCACGGTGCTGAACAGGACCGACAAGAACACTGCCGTACCGAGGGTGCCGCCCATCTGGCGGAAGAACGTCACCGACGAGGTGGCGACACCGATCTCACGTGGGCTGACGGCGTTCTGCACGGCCACGATGACCGGCTGCATGTTGAGACCGAGTCCGATGCCGAAGATCGGCATGATCAGCATGACCTGCCACAGCGGCGTGTCAGCGCCGACGTAGTGGAACATCAGTAGGCCGACGATCATCAGCGCCGATCCGAGCACCGGCCACTGCTTGTAGCGCCCGGTACGTGAGATCACGACACCCGACGTCATCGATCCGATCAGAATGCCGAGCACAAGGGGAGTTGTCTGCAGACCCGCCTCAGTCGGCGAGGATCCCTTCACCACTTGGAGATAGAGCGGCAAGACGATCAGGGCGCCGAACATGCCGATGCCGACGATCAGGCTGCTGGCGCTGGAGATGCTGAACGACCGGTTCTTGAACAGCCGCAGTGGCAGGATCGCCTCGTCCTTGTACCACCGCTCGATGAGTATGAACGACAGGAGCCCGATCGCGCCGATGATGTAGCACGCGACCGCCCGGCCGGACGACCAGCCCCATTCGCGTCCCTGTTCGGCAATGGTCAGCAGCGGGCCCAGGGCGACCAGCAGCGCCACGGCGCCCGGCCAGTCGATCCGGTGCGGCAGCCGCTTGTGGGGCAGGTGCAGCACCTTGGCGACGACGACGAACGCCAGGATGCCGATCGGCACGTTGACGTAGAAGATCCAGCGCCAGCCCGAGATGCCAAACAGCGTGGTGGTCCCGGCGAAGAAGCCGCCGACCAGCGGGCCCAGCACGCTCGACGTGCCGAAGACGCCCATGAAGATGCCCTGATAGCGGGACCGCTCGCGAGGCGGCACGATGTCGCCGATGATCGCGAGGGCGAGCGACATGAGTCCGCCGGCGCCGACGCCCTGGATCGCGCGGAACGCGGCCAGCTCGTACATCGAGCCCGCCATGCCGCACAGCATCGAGCCGGCGACGAAGATCGCGATCGCGATCAGATAGAACGGTCGGCGCCCGTAGATGTCGGAGAGCTTGCCGTACAACGGTGTCGAGATCGTCGACGTGATCAGGAACGCCGTCGTCGCCCACACCTGCAGCTCGAAGCCGTTGAGCTCGTCGGCGATGGTACGGATCGCGACGCTCACCACCGTCATGTCCAGGGCCGCGAGGAACATGCCGAGCATCAGGCCGGACAGGATGGTGAGGATTTGACGATGGGTGAAGCCGCCATCAGCGCCGGCGGGCGCGCGAGAGTCGTTGGCTGCCTCTGACGTCATGCGGTCACCTTTCGTGAGTCGAAGGTCTCGGGCCGATCAGCCTGGGCGTCGAGCGCGTCGGTGAGCCGGCCCATGAGCACGGCCAACTGGCGTACGTCGTCGTAGTCCCAGTCGGCGAGGGCAGAGCCGAAGAACGCCTTGCGCTGCTCGATGAGCTCCTGGACGACCTGCTCGCCCTCGTCGGTCAGCGTCAGCAGCGACACCCGACCGTCAGCCGGATCCGACTCGCGACGCAGCAGTCCCTGCGCTACGAGCTCGGCAGTCTGCCGGCTGGCGGTCGAGGCGTCGATGTAACAAGCGGCTGCCAGGTCGGCCAGCCGGATCGATCCTCGATGCCGGACGGCGAAGAGCAGCCAGTTGGCCGACCGGGCGCGCGGTGCGTCGTGTGGCGCCTGGCCGAGCCGGTGAATGAGTCGCTTGAGGCGCACCATCTCGTGGATGACGCTCTCGATCTCGGGTTTCGCTGTGGTCATGTCCCAGGTTTCGCGTGTAGGAAGCAACTAGATGCATTCTACAACGAACTATTCGGCGGAACGACCTGGGACCCCGCTGCCGAATCTGCCACTCGGCCGGTCCGAAACCTCACGCCAGGGGACTCGGAACTGAAAAGATGGGCGGGTGACCACGACCGTGGGCACCTCGGCGCACCTGCGTGAACAAAATGCCGGTGAGTGGGAGAGTGCCTTCGAGCATCCGCTGATCGCCGGCACCGCCGACGGATCGGTCGACGACGCCGTCTTCGATCGCTGGGTCGTCATGAACATGGAGTTCATGCGGACCTACCGCCGCTTCTTCATCGTGATGGGCACGCTGGCGCCGGACACCCGCTCCAGCACCGTGATGGTCAAGGGCTTGCAGTCGACCGACTACGAGATCTCCGAGTCCGAGCAGTACATCGAACAGCGCGGCCTCCGGCCCACGTTGGAGCCGTCGCCGCAGACGATGGACTACACCTCGTTCGTGATGGCGTCGGCCGCGCAGGGATGGGCCCGAGGACTCGTCGCGGCGTACGGGATCGAGCAGCTCTACTACGACGCGTGGGTCTTCGTACGCCGTCAGGTCACGCCGGAGCATCGGTACTGGCGGTTCATCGACCTGTGGAGCAACGAGTTCCAGCGCCGCTACTCCGAGGACCTGGCGAGCCTGGTCGACGCGATTCCGATCACGACCGAGATCGAGCGCATCTTCCGCAGCGTGACCCGGCTCGAGCGGCTCAGCTGGGACGAGGCCTGCGGTTGTGAGCCCAGCGAGTAGCCACAACGTGGACCGGTGACCTGGGCGGTTCGCCGTGCCCCGCAGAATGGAGCTATGTCGTTCCTCCTCCGCGTAGAGCTGCCGGACGTGCCCGGGTCCCTCGGTACCCTCGCGACCGCGATCGGCTCGGCCGGCGGTGACATCGAGGCGATCGAGATCGTCGAGCGCAGCGGCGACGGCGTCGCGCTGGATGACGTACTCCTCGAGCTGCCGCCCTCAGTCCTGCCCGACCGCATCGTGTCCGCGTGTCAGCGGCTGGAGGGCGTACGCGTGCTGTGGATCTCGCGGTACGCCGCCGGAGCCAGCCTGCGGATGGACCTCGAGGCCGTCGAGGCGCTGACCGCCAACCCACGACGGGCGTACGAGGAGCTCGTCGACGTCGTACCCGAGACGTTCCGGAGTGACTGGGCGATGGGGTTGCGTCGCGGCGACGACGGACCCGAGTTGGTGCACGCGACCGACGCGGCGCCGGACCTCCCCGAGCAGTCCGAGGGCTGGCTGTGCATCGAGCGGGCCCAGCGACTCGATTCGGTGCCCGGCTGGAACAGCACCGTGCTCGCCGCGGCGCCGCTGAATGGCTCTGGTCAGATCGTCGTCTTCGGCCGTCGCGGCGGACCCGAGGTGCTCGACTCCGAGCTCGCCCGCCTTGGCCACCTCGCCGACCTCGCCACCTCCGTCCGCACCCCCTAACCCACGACGATCCGCCACTGCGACAGCGACCATCCGCCACTCGGACAGTGACCATCCGTCACTCAGGCCTGGCGAGGTGACTGCCCGGGTGACGGATCGTTGCTGTCGGAGTGGCGGATGGTGGAGGTGTTGAAGGGGCGGCCGAGGGCGGCGGCGTCGGCCTCCAGGCGGGGGACCGACCGGGCGAGCTGGCGGCGCATCAGGCGCTCGGCGATGCCGGAGCCGACCAGCGGGCGCATCAGCATCGCCGCCACTACCGACTTCGGTACGTAGATCCGGCGGGCCCGGTTTGCGATCCCGTCGGCGATCATCGTCGCGCAGTCCTCCACCGACGTGGTGGTGTTGGCCGGCCACGGCAGCTTGCTCCTGCTCTCCTTGAAGCTCGGCAGATCGGCCTCGGCGCTGCGTACGAGATCGGTGTCGACCCACGACGG
>DATFRX010000434.1:0-3849 GCA_035262905.1 Nocardioidaceae bacterium | reverse complement strand
CGCTCGCCGAGCTGCAGGCCCGCCTGCTCGACTCGGCGGTCGAATCGACCCGGCCGGGCGGGATCGTCGCGTACGCCACCTGCTCACCGCACCTGGCGGAGACCCGCGAGATCGTCACGGCCCGCCTGGCGCGAGACGACGTCGAGTTGGTCGACGCCCGGCAGGTGCTGCCCGACGTACCCGATCAGCCCGATCCCTGGCTACAGCTGTGGCCGCACCGCCACGGCACCGACGCCATGTTCGTGGCCCTGCTGCGCCGCCGCTGACCGCGCCTCGGCCACTCCGACCTCTCCGAGGCGGCATGGCGGCGCCCGCCCGCCCACGCGAGTGGCGCACGGTGTCCCGCCCGTCCACACGAGTGGCGCACGATGCCCCGATCCGGAGCGATTTCCGGGTCATCGTGCGCCACTCGGCGATGGGGCCGGGTCTCCGTGCGCCACTCGAGCTACCGCGCAAACCGAGGCCGGCCGCAGCGCGCTGGCTAGACTCCGCGTCGATGGGCATCCAGATCTCGCCGAGCCTGCTGTCGGCCGACTTCGCCAACCTGGCGGCTGCCGCGGACGCGGTGCCGAGTGCCGACTGGCTCCACGTCGACGTCATGGACTACCACTTCGTGCCCAACCTGACGATCGGGCAGCCGGTCGTCGAGTCGCTGGCGAAGGTGGCGCGGCAGCCGCTCGACGTGCATCTGATGATCGACGAGCCGGACCGATGGGCGCTGGACTACGTCGAAGCCGGGGCGAAGAGCGTGACGTTCCATGTCGAGGCGGCGCGTGCGCCGGTACGGCTGGCCCGCGAACTCCGATCGGCCGGTGCCCGCGCGGGACTCGGCCTGAACCCGGCGACGCCGATCGAGCCGTACGAGGACCTGCTCCCCGAGCTCGACATGATCCTCGTGATGACGGTCGAGCCCGGATTCGGCGGCCAGTCGTTCCTCGACATGTGCCTGCCGAAGGTACGACGGGCCCGGCAGCTGATCGACAAGCACGGCGGCGACCTGTGGCTGCAGGTCGACGGCGGCGTCTCGGCAGAGACGATCGGGCGCTGCGCCGAGGCCGGTGCGGACGTGTTCGTCGCCGGATCGGCCGTCTTCGGCGCCGACAACCCGGACGCCGTCGTGACCCAGCTCCGGGCCTCCGTCGAGGGCGGCTAGCCACTCGCGCAGGGGCCGATGAGGCCCAGCTCACGCTGCTCTCGCGGCGACGGCGTGAAATACTCACCTCGGAGCCACACACGCGTGCTCCGGGGTCGGTGAAATTCCGAGCCGGCGGTGACAGTCCGCGACCCGGTCGCAGCAGCAACACGCTGCGGACGGTTGACCCGGTGAAACTCCGGGACCGACGGTGAAAGTCCGGATGGGAGGTAGCACGCGGCGGTTGCGGCCTGCCGAGCACTCGGCAAGGCCCGCGGCTGTCGAATGACGCGACCCCGGAGTCCGCCGAACGGACGGAGAGGGTCGCGATGGCCAGCCAGCGCGAGATCGCCGCGATGCGGCAGGCGCTCGACGCTGCCCGCGCGCCGACCGAGCGCATCTCCCCGAACCCGCGCGTCGGCTGTGTGCTGCTCGACCCGACCGGCAGCGTCGTCGCGGTCGGTCAGCACCGCGGTCCGGGCACCCCGCACGCCGAGGCTGCCGCGCTCGCCCAGGCCGGCGCGGCCGCGAGGGGCGCCACCGCGGTCGTGACGCTCGAGCCGTGCCAGCACAGCGGACGCACCGGGCCGTGCACCGAGGCCCTGATCGCGGCCGGCGTCGCCCGGGTCGTCTACGCACTCGACGACCCGAACCCGCTGGCCGCCGGGGGAGCGGCGACCCTGCGTACGGCCGGCGTCGACGTCGAGGACGGCCTGCTCACCGCCGAGGCGTACGACGTCAACGAGCGGTGGCTGATCGCCGTGGGCCGAGGCCGGCCGTACGTCACGTGGAAGTACGCCGCGACCCTCGACGGTCGCAGCGCGGCCGCCGACGGCACGAGCGCCTGGATCACCTCACCCGAGTCGCGCCGCGACGCCAACCGCCGCCGGGCCGAGGCCGATGCGGTCGTCGTGGGCAGCGGCACCGTGCTCGCCGACGACCCGCGGCTGACCGTACGCGACGACGCCGACCAGCCGGTCCGGTACGAATGCCAGCCGATGCGGGTCGTTGTCGGCACGCGTGAGATCCCCGACGCGGCCCGGGTCTGGGACGACACGGCGCCCACCCTCCAGATCCGCACGCGTGACGTCGACGCCGTTCTCGTTGCGCTGCATGACCTCGAGGTGCGCCAGGTCTGGCTCGAAGGCGGTCCCCGGCTGGCCGGGGCCTTCGTCGCCGCCGGCGCGGTCGACGAGGTCGTCGGCTACGTCGCACCCGCGCTGCTCGGCGCCGGAGCGGCCGCCGTCGAGCAGGCCGGCATCGACACGATCGCCGACATCCGGCGACTCACCATCCGCGACGTCGACCGGATCGGGCCCGACGTCCGCATCATCGCCCGTCCATCGCAGGAGGGACCCTGACATGTTCACCGGCATCGTCGAAGAGGTCGGGAGCGTGATCGCGCTCGACGAGTCGGGCGACGGCGCCCGGCTGACGGTCCGCGGGCCACGCGTGGTCGCGGACGCGGCGCACGGCGACTCGATCGCGGTCAGCGGCTGCTGCCTGACCGTCACCGACCACGACGGCGAGACGTTCACCGTCGACGTGATGCGCGAGAGCCTCGACAAGACCGCGCTCGGCCGGCTGCGACCGGGCAGTCGGGTCAATCTCGAACGCGCCGTCCGGGCCGACACCCGGCTCGGCGGACACCTCGTACAGGGTCACGTCGACGGCACCGGCCGGATCGCCGAGCGGACTCCGGGCGACCGATGGGAGGTCGTACGGATCGAGCTCCCGGCCGACCTGGTCCGCTACGTCGCACCGAAGGGGTCGATCGCCGTCGACGGCACGTCGCTCACGGTCGTCGACGTCCACGACGATCCGGCGTGGTTCACCGTCGCGCTGATCCCGACCACGCTGGAAGCGACCACACTCGGCGACGCCGCCGTCGGCACGCCGGTCAACCTCGAGGTCGACGTGCTCGCGAAGTACGTCGAGCGGCTCCTTACCCATGCGACACCCAATTCGGCCCACGACGATCGAGTGGAGGCCTAACGTGGACCCCCTGAACTGGCTGTTCACCGCCGAACTCCACATCGGCGACCACGTCATCCTGTGGCGCGAGATCGTCGGCAACGCCTTCGGCCTGGCGTCGGCGCTCGGCGGCATGCGGCGCCGGGTCTGGGCCTGGCCGGTCGGCATCATCGGCAACGTTCTGCTCTTCACGGTCTTCATGGGCGCGGTGTTCGACACGCCGCAGGACAAGACCCTGTGGGGCCAGGCCGGCCGGCAGATCTTCTTCGTCGCGGTGTCGCTGTGGGGCTGGTACCGCTGGCGGCAGTCCGAGCGCACCGGCGAGGCCGCCGACGGTCGCGCGATCCGGCCCCGATGGGCGACCTGGAACGAGCGGGTGCAGTTGGTGATCCTCTATGCCGTCGGCACCGTCTTCTTCTGGTGGCTGTTCGGGATCATCGGCTCGTACGGCCGGCTCACCGAGGCCTGGATCCTGACCGGCAGCATCCTCGCGACGTACGGGATGGCGCGTGGCTGGGTCGAGTTCTGGCTGATCTGGATCTCGGTCGACGCGGTCGGGGTCCCAACACTCATCGACGCGGGCTTCTACCCGTCCGCCGTCCTCTACGCCTTCTACGGCGCCTTCTGCGTCGCCGGCTTCGCCACCTGGTGGCGGGTCGAACGCGCCGCGGTCAGAGCCGAGGCAGCATTGGAACCAGCACCATGACACTCCGACTGGACAGCATCGAACGCGCGATCGCCGA
>DATFRX010000433.1:0-14772 GCA_035262905.1 Nocardioidaceae bacterium | reverse complement strand
TCGGTGACGACGCCGGCGTTGTTGATGCTGGCGATGTTTCCGGCGGTCGTCTGGGTGAACCAGACGGTGCCGTCGGGCGACGCGTCGATGCCTTGCGGTCCGACGTTCGTCCGCGGGAAGAGCGTCACCGTGTTGTCGGCGGGATTGAGCCGCCCGACGCCCTGCGGCGTGAATCTGGCGGTGAACCAGACCTGTCCGTCGGCAGCGACGGTGATATCGCGCGGGGACACGGTAATGGAGCCGTCAGTGGTGGCGACTCTGGTCACCGCGCCGGTGATGGCGTCGATCCGGCCGATGTTGCTGGTGCCGGGAGCGTTGACGTCGCCGGGCTCGGTGAACCACGCGTTGCCGGCGGCGTCCACTGCGACGTCGCCCGGATCGCTCGCAGGCGTTGAGGTGAACTGCCCGGTCGAGATGCTGTAGCGCCAAATGACGTCGTTGTTGAAGTCGGTGATCCAGACGTCGTCGCCGAGGATCGCCAGATTGCCGGCGAGTGCCCCGCTGTTCGGCATCTGAATCGGCGCCTCGAACATCTGCGTCTGGACGTTGAAGCGGATCAGGGCCGGGTCGTTGGACGTGACGTAGAGGATGTCGCCCGGACCTTGGGCGATGTCGGTCAGGATGCAGGAGTTGCAGCCGTCGGCGACGTCAGGCGCGAACTCCGTGACGGCTCCGGCCGGCGTGATCCGGGCGATCTTGGCTGGCGCGTTGGTGAACTCAGTGCCTTCGGTGAACCAGCGGTTGCCGTCCGAGCCGTTCGCGATGTCCCTCGGTTGACTGTCGGCGGTCGGCACCTTGAACTGCTTCAGCCTGGCCCCTGGAGCCGCGGTCGCCGCTCCTGCGACAAGAACGACTCCGACCGCCAGCGTTCCTGCGAGCACGCTTCGCATTCGTCGTGGCATGAAGTCCATCCCTTCAACCGGCCGCGCTGCGGGAACCCGTCAGAACGCACGCGGCCGCCAGCGCTCTGCAGGCTGGGCGGCCTCAGTCGAGCCTAGACACCGATGGTGGATTCGCGCCAGATCTGCAGGTGAGTACGTGTCTAGGACGATCCGAGCCGTTTGAAGACGCCCGCGAGTCCGGCGACGAACAGGGCCAGCAGCAGCCAGCCGGCGATGGCGTACGCGGAGGTCCACCATTCGATGTGGCCCAGGGCGACGAAGTCGTCGCGTGCGCCGAGGCTGATGCCCGGGACGAGCACGTCGGCCGTATAAAGCCCGGCATGGAAGTCGACGTGCCGACCGGCGCCCTGGGCGGCGACGATGTGGCCGTGCGCTTCGGCCCGGTCGAACCACCACCAGCCGAAGGCGTACAACGCGGCGATCGGGAACAGGATGCGCCAGGGCTTGTAGCCGTAGCCGAGCGTGATCCGAAGCAGCAGGCTCCAGACGAACCGCACCGGCAATAGGACCCGGTCCGCCCAGCTGTTGACCGTGAGCCGGCGACGCCATTGGGCGTTGATCAAGACGGCACGGGCATCGTGGTCGTTGCCTTGCCGGCGCAGGGCGGAGGCGAGCTGCTCGTACGGCTGCGAGGAGAAGCCTTCGGGATCTCGGCGCAGCCACTCGAGGCGTTGCCCGATCGCGACTGGTGGCTCGGCGTCGATGGCGTCGTATCGGAAGCCGTGCAGTCGGACCCGGTCCGGCCAGGTGTGTCGCGCGTCGTGCCAGGCGCCCGCACTGGCGTTCGCGAGGTCGACCTGCCCGGACAGCCGGCTCGGGCGGAGGTAGATCGCCTGGGCAACCTCGGTCCGCTCCAGCACGATCGCGAAGTCGGATGCGGCGGTGTCGAATGTGCCGCCGTCGGCGTCGAGCTGACCGCCGACGCGGGCGCCGGCCAGGCTGACCGTGCCCGACGCGCTGAAACCCGACCGCAGCAACACATCGCCGTCGACGCGCAGCAGCGTGCCCTCGAGTGCGGTCCCGCCGGGGTGGTTGAACATGCCGTCGGTGCAGTCGAGTCGGCCGGCGACCTGCGCGTACATCAGGTTCACCTCGCCCTCCGAGCTGAACCGCTGACCGCACAGCAGGTCGCCGTTGACCCGGAGATGGGCGGCGTTGAGCGCGACGCCGCCCCGGTTGGTGAAGGTGCCGCCGTCGCAGGTGAGCTGGCCGGCGATGGCGGCGCTGCGGAGGTTGACCGCTCCGTACGCGGCGAGCCCGTTGTTGCAGAACATGCTGCCGCCGACGGTCAGGTTGGGCGCGTCGAGCGCGTAGCCACTCGGATTGTTGAAGGTGCCGCCACCACAGCTGAGCAGGCCGCCGACGTAGGCGCTGGGCAGGCGTACGGCGCCGTTGGCAGTGAAGCCGTTGGTGAGGAGCAGGTTGCCCTGGACGGTCAGGTTGTCGGCTTCGAGCGAGTGGCCGCCGGGGTTGGTGAAGGTGCCGCCACGGCAGACGAACTGGCCGCCGACCCGGGCGCCGACGAAGCGGACCGCGCCGGTGGCGGTGAATCCCTTGTTGCAGAGCAGGTTGCCGTCCACGACCAGCTGATCGGCCAGGATCGCCGGCCCGTCGCGCTCGGCGAAGAAGCTGCCTCCGCAGTTGAGCTGGCCGCCGATGTGAGCACCGGCCAGGACGACCTGACCGTTGGCGGTGAGGCCCCGGTCGAGCCGCAGGTCGCCACGGGTCTGGAGATTCTGGGCGTCCAGGCCGGGGACGTGGCACCCCGGGAGCTCGATGGTGCCGGCGACGACGTCACGCAGGACCACGCGTTGCTCGAACAAGCAGTCCTCGAGTCGCAACGGCCGGGTGAGGGTGGCGCCCTCCAGATCGAGGAGTCCGACGATGCGAGCTCCGGCCAGCCACAGCGGATGGTGGGTCCACTCCGGGTGGCTGGTGGGCAGGGTGACGAGCTCGGCCAGGATCGACGCGTCGATCTCCCGGTCGGGTCTCCAGTCGTCGACATGCACCGCCGGCGTCTCGAACCCGGGACTGGGCCGAAGATCGACCGGGGCGCCATCGCTCAGACTCTCCGACACTGAGACGTGCCGGGGTTCACTCGTCATGCTTCAGGACCAAGGAACTTAACGAGTAGAGATGCAGGCCATCGGACCTCCTCGGCGGATGCCTAATCCATCCGTCAGGGGTATCCGTTGGACCAGCCCCGGGGTAGTGCCGTTGGTCCCGACCTGCAACGAGTCGCTCGCGCCGACTAGGCGGGATCGTCGCCGGTGATCAGGTAGCTGTGGCCCTTTGGCTCGAGCGTGATCACCTTGTGCTCGTCCGACGAGCCGCCGCTCGCTTCGTTGTAGGTGATGTCGTACTCGACTTGGGTGGGACTCACCTCGGTGACGTTGCTGACCTCGACACTGTCGATGGAGCTCCAGAAGTCCTCGTAGCTCTGCTTGCCCTGGCTCTTGATGGACCCGTCGAGCATCCGCCAGCCGGCATCGGTGTTGTCCGGCATCTGGGCGTAGTAGCTCTCGACGAACTGTGCCGGATCGCCGCTGCTCACATCGCTGTCGTTGCCGCCGCCCTGGTCGTTGTTATTGGCATTGTCGTCCGACGTCGGCTGCGACTCCGTGGTCGGTGTCTCGGACGGCTCCGATGGGGTCGGCTGGGTGTTGTCGTGGGAGTGTTTGGGCTTGTTCGGCCCCTGCGCTGGCCCGGATCGGTCCTGGGTGGCGGTGTTGTCATCGCCGCCGCCCAGCAGTGCCCAGCCGCCGACGGCCAGCGCCAACAGGAGGACCGCGGCCAGGGCGATCGGCAGCAGCCGCCGCCGTCGTCCGCCGTCGTCGTACCCGCTGTCGGCCGGCGTGGTCCACGTCGAGGCGGGCGGCGGCAGCACCGGGGCGATCCGGGTGCGGTTGGCCGGGGCTTCGTCGTCCAGATCGGCAAGGCGCGAGGCGACCTCGGCCATCGTCGGCCGGGACCGCGGGTCCTTGGACAGCATCTCGCCGAGGACCGGCAGCAGTGGCCCGGCGTGTTCGGGACGTGGGACCGGCTCGGACACGATCCGCGACAGCACCTGCAACGGGTTGCCCTGCGTGCCGTAGGGCGGGTCACCCTCGACCGCGGCGTAGATGGTGGCGCCCAGTGCCCAGACATCGGACGCCGCGGACGGACTGCCGCCGGTGGCCTGCTCAGGAGCGAGGTAGGCCGGCGTCCCGGTCATCATCCCGGTCTGGGTCAGCGTGGCGTCCATCTCGGCCCGCGCGATCCCGAAGTCGCTGATCTTGGCGTGGTCGCCGTCGCCGACCAGGACGTTGCCGGGCTTCACGTCCCGGTGCATGATGCCGAGCTTGTGGGCGTCCGACAGCGCATCGGCCACCTGCGCGCCGATGTGGGCCGCCCGCTCCGGCGAGAGCGGCCCGTCCTCCTTGATGATGTCGCCCAGGGTGCGGGACGGGAAGTACTCCATGACCAGCCACGGAGCGTTCTCGTGATCGACCACGTCGAAGATCGAGACCGCGTTGCGATGGTTCATCGCAGCAGCCGAGCGTGCCTCGCGCATAGCCCGGGCGGTGCCGGCCGCGTCCTCGCTCGGCATCGAGCCCATCTGCTTGACGGCGACATCACGGTGCAGGGTTTGGTCGGTGCCCAGCCAGACCGTTCCCATCGCGCCGCGGCCGACAGAACGCTGCAGCAGATAGCGTCCGCCGATCAGGTCCCCTGACATGGTGTTCTTCCCTCCCGTGGTCGACACGTCCAACGCAGCCTAGGCAGAGGCCGGTGTTACCGCACAGTTCGGACGTTCGTACCCGTCGCGGCTAAGCCCATTCGGGCAGGAGAATCGCCGCCGTCGCGTCGTCGTGCAGGTTCGTGCGCGGCCAGCGCTGCCCGTGCGGGTCTTCTTCCTCGGCGCGACGCACCCGCCGCAGCCACTGCTTCGGCCCGCCGGCCGCCAGCTCCTCGATCGCGTAGTCCCAGCTCAGCAGGTCGAACCGGTCCACCGGGCGACTGGCGCCGTCGGACAGCAGCGCGACGATCTGGGCGTCCTCGGGGTAGAGGACGCCGGTGAGCGCGTGGCGTGCCACGTCCGGATCCGCCCCGGCCACCCAGAAGCCGCCCTGCTGGTTGCGATGCTCGCTCATCATCTGGACATACGTCTTGACCGCGACATCGTGCGTACGGCCGGTGCGGCCCACGACGGCGAGCAACGGCTGGTACTGCTCGGCGAACATCGCCTCGCGGTTGTCCGAGATCGCCTGGGTCCCGGAGTGACCACGGGCCACCAGCGCCGAGTCGGCGAGCACCAGGTATTCGAGCCGGTCCTCGCGCTCGCGCAGGATGATGACGCTGCTCGACGGCGCTCCCTCGCTCGTGAGATCACAGCTGTGCCGGTGCAGCGCGGCCACGTGCTGGATGGCCGACTGGAGCACGCCGGTCAGCGTCTCTGAGCTGTCGGCGGCTGACTCGAGACAGCGAATGCCGAGCTGTCGGGCAAACCAGACAGCACCGTGAGAACAGGACGATTCGACTCCCATTGGCGACGCATCGGCGTCGAGCAGGACAGCGATGTTGCCGGTCGCGGCGAAGAAGTCCTCGTTCCCGCGATCGGCGTTGGCCGGGTTGGTGGCGAATGAGACGAACATGTCAGGTCCCGTGAGGGTGATCGAGCGGTCTGATCCGCGCCAGGTCGTTCGTCATCCCCCGCAGCCTAGACCGCTTCGCCGCTAGTCGTACCATCCTCGGGCGCAACGATCCAATTGCCGACCCGCCTGACAGCTCGCCGAGGCCGGTCAAACGCCCGCAAATCCGGCTGCTGGTCACCGCCTTGCGACCGCCGAACCGGCACCGATTCACTGATCCTCATGCGTGATCTGCTGATCAGCGGCACGGCCTCGATCATTCTGGCGGTGCTCGGCTTCGCCCTCGGCCGGATGAACCTCAAGGCGAGTACGTCGCTGGAGCGCACCGAGGAGTTGCGCCGTCGGCGGATCGACACCTACGCGGCCTTCTGCGCGAGTGTGGTCGAGTACCGACGCGCCCAACTGCATCGCTGGTTCGTCGCGCTGGACCTCGGCGGCTCCGGGGTCGTCGTCGAGGAGCAGCGGCCGGACGTCGCCGAGGACGTGCGACGGAGTCGGGCGGCTGCGTGGAGCGACTTCTATCGGGTGCTGATGATCTGCGCCGACGACACGATCGAGGATCTGGCGCGACAGGCGCTGGCGATGACCCGAACCATGAAGCACGCCACCACCACCCGCGAGGTGCTGGCCATCAGTGACCAGGTGCACGCGGCGGTCGACGCCTTCGCCCGCGGCGTCGCCGGCAGCGTGCTGGCCGAGAAGCAATCGCCGCTGGCGCCGTCCCGTCCGAGCGCCGCCGCCTCGACCGGCCCGCACCTGACCTAGCGCTCGGCGAACCACCGCCGCAACGCGATCGTGTACGCCGGGCTGAAGGCGGCGATCGGAACGGTCAGCGAGTTCGGCTCGTTGACAGGCGCCGGGAAGTGCCCGCAGTCGGCGAGCGTGACGACGGTCGGCTCCGGATGGCCGGCCGACTGGGTCGCGCGCCGCCAGACCTGCTCACTGGCGGCCGCCGGCACGCAGTCCTCGTCGGCGCCCCAGATCAGCAGGACCGGGCAGGTCACCTCCGAGAACGCCGGCTCCGGGTCGTAGTCCATGTCCGGCCAGGACTGCTCCGGGGCCGGTAGCTCGCTGTCCAGGTACGACAGCGGGAACCACGGCTGGTCGACGGCGGCGTCCAGCAACGTCGCGGCGGCCCCGTAGTCGCCCTCGCCCCGAAGCAGCGCCTCGTACGCCAGCCGGAGCTCGCGCTGCAGTGCCCGGTCCGAATCGTCGTAGCCGGCCCGACGGAGCCGTTCGTCGGTGTGGAAGCGCATCTGCTCGGCCGGGCTCACGCCGGAGCAGCCGACCATCGCCAGCATCGCCACCGTCGAGTCGCGGGCGGCTGCCAGCGACGCGGCCCAGGCGCCCTGGCTAAATCCGTACAGACCGACCGGAGCGTCGATCGTGGCCCGGAGGTACTCGACGGCGGCCAACGCATCGTCGGCCTGGACGTCGAGCGGAGTGTCCTCGCCGTTACGGCCCGGCCGACGATCGAAGGTGAGGACGGCGAAGCCCATCGCGGTCAGGGTGATCGCCAGGTGCTCGAAGAGTGGCTGCCGCCGTTGGGGGAGCCCGGCGCCGTGCAGCGCGACCACGCCACCGCGGACGTCAATGCCCGGGTCCGGCAGCCGCAGCAGCGCGGGCCGACCGAACGGCGACGGATCGAACTCCTGGGACTGCATGCCGCCCATTGTCGTCCCTCGGCCCGCCAATCGCTGCGGCTCCGATTCACCCTCGTCAGGTGAACCGTGGGCCCACTCCCCGTGTGAGTGTGGCCGTGGATCGCGGGCGGATCGTCGCGTTCCGAAGCCGCTGTGATGGCCGCGAGAGGAGCGCCCGATGACCAAGAAGTTCAGGGGAACGATCGACGTCGACATCCGCGATTCGACGCCGGACTGGGAGCCGTACATTCAGCCGGTGGCACCGGACGGTGCCCCGAACGTGCTCTACATCGTGCTCGACGACGTCGGCTACTCGGCGATGGGTCCATGGGGCGGCATGATCGACACGCCCAACATCGACCGGCTAGCCGCCAGCGGCCTGACGTACACGAACTGGCACACGACCGCGCTCTGCTCGCCCACCCGGTCGTCGCTGCTGACCGGGCGCAATCACACGACCAACGGCATGGCCTGCATCGCCGAGGCGACCACCGGCTTCCCGAACGGCAACGGGCACATCCCGTTCGAGTGCGCGACGATGGCCGAGGTGCTCGGCGAGCGGGGCTGGAACACCTACATGCTCGGCAAGTGGCACCTGTGCGCTTCCGACGAGATGAACATGGCGTCGACGAAGCGGAACTGGCCGGTCGGTCGCGGCTTCGAGCGCTTCTACGGATTCCTCGGCGGCGAGACGAACCAGTGGTACCCCGACCTGATCTACGACAACCACCCGGTCGAGCAGCCGTCGATGCCCGAGGACGGCTATCACCTGACCACGGACCTGACCGACAAGGCGATCGAGTTCATCAAGGACGCGAAGATGATCGCGCCCTCCAAGCCGTTCTTCATGTACTACTGCCCGGGCGCGACGCATGCTCCGCATCAGGCGCCGGAGGAGTGGATCGCCCGCTACGAAGGCAAGTTCGACATGGGCTACGAGGCCTACCGGGAGCAGGTCTTCGCACGTCAGAAGCAGCTCGGCATCTTCCCGGACGACGCGGAGCTGTCGCCGATCAACCCGTACGTCGACGAGACCAGCGCGGAGGGCAAGGACTGGCCGCAGCTCGACGTCGTACGACCCTGGGACTCGCTGTCCGCGGACGAGAGGCGGCTGTTCAGCCGGATGGCCGAGGTCTACGCCGGCTTCCTGTCGCACACCGACGACGAGATCGGGCGACTGCTCGACTTCCTCGAGGACGCCGACCAGCTGGACAACACGATCATCGTCTTCGTCTCCGACAACGGTGCCAGCGCCGAGGGCGGTCCGAACGGCTCGGTCAACGAGAACAAGTTCTTCAACGGCATCCCCGACACGATCGAGGAGAACCTGGCACACCTCGACGACCTCGGCTCGCCCTCGACGTACAACCACTACCCGAACGGCTGGGCGTGGGCGTTCGACACTCCGTTCAAGATGTGGAAGCGCTACAACTTCGAGGGCGGATCGGCCGA
The DNA here is from genome assembly GCA_035262905.1 of Nocardioidaceae bacterium. GTDB lineage: Bacteria > Actinomycetota > Actinomycetes > Propionibacteriales > Nocardioidaceae > DATFRX01. Next base: position 6,144 of record DATFRX010000433.1, on the reverse strand, counting down.
CCCGATGATCGTCTCGTGGCCCCGAGGCATCCGGGCCAAGGGCGAGCATCGCGGGCAGTACCTGCACGCCACCGACGTCGCTCCGACCCTGTACGACCTGCTCGGCGTCGAGCTGCCCGAGACCGTCAAGGGCTATCAGCAGGTCCCGCTCGAGGGCGTGAGCTTCCGGTCGACCTTCGAGAGCAAGGACGCGCCGACGCCGAAGGAGTCCGCGTTCTACTCGATGCTCGGCTCGCGGGCGGTGTGGCACAAGGGCTGGAAGGCGGTGAGCGTCCACCCGACGATCGCCGGCTGGAGCAACTTCGACCGGGATCGCTGGGAGCTCTACAACACCGACGAAGATCCGACCGAGATGCACGACCTCGCCGCCGACGACCCGACCAAGCTGCAGGAGCTCATCAACCTCTGGTTCCACCTGGCGGGCAAGTACAACGGGCTGCCGCTGGACGACCGGACCGCGGTCGAGGTGCTCGCCGATCCGACTCGGCCGCAGGTGGCGCCGCCGCGAGACAGCTACGTCTACTACCCGGACGCAGCGGAGGTTCCGGAGGCGGCGGCGGTCAGCATCCGCAACCGGGACTACTCGATCATGGTCGAGGTCGACGTCGAGTCGCCGGACGCGGGCGGCGTGCTGCTGTCGCACGGCGCGGCCTTCGGCGGTCATGCCTTGTACGTCAAGGACCGGCGGCTCAAGTACGCCTACAACTTCGTCGGCAGCAACACCCAGGTGGTCGAGTCGACCCAGGAGGTGCCGACCGGGTCGGTCGTCCTCGGTGCGGCGTTCGTACGAGAGGGCGACGGGATGCCGACCACGGGCACTCTGTCGCTGTTCATCGGCGAGGAGAAGGTCGGCGAGGGCAGGATCATGACGCAGCCGGGCAACTTCTCCCTGGTGGGTGAGGGCCTCAACGTCGGACAGGACCCCGCCTCACCCGTGACAGACGACTACCCCGGCGAACGCCCGTACACGTTCGAGGGCGGCACCATCAAGCACGCGGTCGTCGACGTCTCCGGCAACCCGTACACCGACGTCGAGCTCGACGCGCTGGCGATGATGAAGCGGGAGTAGCCGCGCCTAGCAGTTCGGCTGGCCGGCCTGGCGCAGCTGGGACCGGTAGTCCTTCAGCTCGCTCACGCCCAGCTTCCAGTACTTGTTCCAGAGCTGCAGTGCCCGGGTCGGCGACATGCTGCCGTTTCGCATCATGTTCATGTCCATCACATGGTCATGCCAGGTGGCGATCGCAGCCCGGGCCGCCTTGAGGACGTCCTCGCGCTGGGCGATCTCGCGGCGGCAGTCCGACAGCGCCGTCAGGCTGCCCTCGTTGTTCGCCGCCGTCATCACCATCGGACAGGAGTGGTCGCCGCCGGTGTAGGCCTTGTCGGCCCGCTGGAATCGGCGGACGTTGTGAGCGGCATGCTTGCGGGTCTTGTTCCAGAACGCGTTGGCCTGATCCAGAGTGATCTTGCCGGCGACCAGCTGGTTCATCGCCGAGACGTGCACCTGCCACTGATCGATCGACTTCGAGGCGGCGCCCAGCGGCTCGGCCTGAGCCTGCCAGGTCGAGTGGCACTTGTCCGCCGCCGCCGCGATCGCGTCCTGACTCGACTGCGACGGCGAGGTCGCGGCAGGAGAAGTGTTGGCCGCTTGGGCCTGGTCGTTGGCCGATGACGTGCCGTCATAGCTCACCCACCAGACCGCCGAGATCACCAACCCCACCGCGAGGACGCTCGCGATCACGCCGGCCCATGGGTGCCGACGCAGCGCGCGAAACGAGAGCGCGGAGGCAAGTTTGCCGCGGACCGTGCCGGCTGCGGCCTTCGTCGAGCGAGCCGCCGACGTCGCGCCGGATCCGACCGCACCAGCAACCGAGCCCACCGCGCCGCCGACCGCCCGGGCGCCGCCACGCAGTCGCAGAGCGGTCGCCGCGGCGACGGCAGCCACCCCGGTGGCAGCGGCCGGCTCCGGAGAGATGTCCGGCACCGCTTCGGCTTCCGGCTCGGCGGCCGCCGCACCGCGAGCTCGGCGACGCCGCCGGCGCGGACCGGGGTCGTTGGACACGACGCCGACGAGCCGATCCTGGACGTGACCCAGGTACGCCAGCGCCGCGGTCGCCTCGGACCGCTTGCCATGCCGTACGTCGACGATGAACAGCACCAGGTCGACGTCCTGGGCGAGCAACATGGCTTCGAGCCCGCCGAGGACCGGTGGCGCGTCGATCACGACCAGATCGACGTCTCTGGTCAGTCGATCCAGCAGCCGGGCCAGTCCGTCCAGGTTCTTGCCGAGCATCTCGTCGGACGGCCCACCGGCGGTGAGGACGCGAAGCCGGTCCACACCGCCCGACTGGAGAGCCGACTCGAGAAAGACTGAACCGGCCAGCACCTCGGTCAGGCCGGGGCGCCGCTCCAGCTCGAGCACCTCGTCGACGCCCTCACCGTCCGGGTCGGCCGACAGCAGGGCGACCTGCAGACCCTCTGCAGCCAGCAGCGTCGCGAGGTTGACCGCCGTCGTGGTCCGGCCGTCGCCGCGGGTCGGGCTGGTGACGAGCAGGCAGGTCGGGGCCGACTCCCGGAGCGTGTCGGCGAGTTCGGCGGCCAGGATGCCGTACGCCTGAGTGCCGGCGACCGGCTGACTGGCGTTGACCGCGACCCGGTCGGTGTCCTCGAGGCGCATGGCGGGGACGACGCCGAGCACCTGCAGTCCGGTCGCCGCCTCGATGTCCGCCGGTCGCTTCAGTCGCCCAGCATGGCGGTCCCACAGATAGGCGACGACCAGTCCCAGGGCCAAGCCACCAACCAGGCCCAGACCAACGACCAGGGGGTAGTTGATCGATGCGCGGTCGTCGCTGAGCAGCCAGACGGCGTCCAGGACCGCCGCGACGGTCAGCACCGTGGCCCAGGCGATCAGCGCGGCCCGGCGCTGCCACAGTCGCTTCGGCTTCTCGACCAGCCGATTGGAACTGTCCATCTTGTAGACCTCCCGAGAACAGATGCCGTGGCTCATGTTCTTGCCCAGAGCGTGGCTCCGAGGCATCGCCCATTACACAGAGCGACTGGAGGTCTATTTACGGTCGGTTTGAGGCGTTGCGCAAGGCCTAAGGTCCCGACTGAGACAAAGGAATTTCGGCTTTGATTTCGAGGCTGCGCAACTCAGCCGAGCCGGCCGCCGGGAGTCCCGACGGCCGGTACACAAGGCGTTACTTTCGGTGCTTGCCGACGGCGTCCTTGGCCTTGTCGGCAGCCTGCTTCAGATCGGCCTTGGCCTGGTCGCGCCGGCCCTTGCCTTCGAGCTTGCTGTCGTCGGTCTCCTTGCCGAGCTTCTCCTTGGCCTTGCCGGCGACCTCTTCGGCCTTGTGCTGCAGTTTGTCCTTATTGTTCATTGCGCTCTCCTCTCCTTCAGTCGGGCTGTTTCCAGGGGAGGAGGGTCCGATGCATGCGTCCGGGTGTGTCCTGGCTCACACAACCGGCGTCGTACGGAGCGGGTCGGTCAGTGCCGGGCTTCGAGCCCCACAGCATCTCGGAGCCGGCGTACCGAGGGCTTGAGGCTCGGGTCCTCGCCGGCTCTCGACTCCATCAGGTCGCTGAGCGCTTCGGCGATGACGTTGAGCTTCTCCTGGGCGGCTTCGTCGGCTCGGCGGCCGGAGTTCTCCAGCAGCGCGAGCAGCAGGATCGCAATCACGCTCGCCACGGTGTGGATCGCCACCTGCCACGACTTGAGATCGGTCCACAGCGGCAGGCTCACCAGCCAGACGGCGACGATGCCGAGGCAGATGAAGAAGAACGGCGCCCGGCTGACCCACTGGTACGACGCCTCCACGAATCGCTCGAACCATGACCGCTGGTCGTCGTCGTACTCGCGGGTCCTCGCCGCTTCGGTGCGCTCCATCCGCAGAGGGTAGGGGACCTGGCGCACTGCACGCGGCCGGTCGACGCGGCAGAATCGGGGCCATGAACGATGCAGCCGAGGCGATCTCGGTCGTGCCCGCCAACGAGGCGAGCTGCGACGACCTGCAGACCATCTTCGGCGACCGCGGTCCCGCGTCGCGGTGTCAGTGCCAGCGTTACAAGCTGCAGCCGAAGGAGTCCTTCGGCAACTTTCCGACCGAGGAGCGCGCCTTCCGGCTGCGGCAGCAGACAGACTGCGGCCATCCCGAGTCGGAGTCGACCAGCGGCCTGGTCGCCTACCTCCACGGCGAGCCGGTCGGCTGGTGTGCGGTCGAGCCGCGCCCGGCGTACGCCGGTCTGGTTCGGGTCTTCCGGGTCCCGTGGGACGGGCGCTCCGAGGACAAGACCGACGAGAGCGTCTGGGCCGTGACCTGCCTCTACACGCGGTCCGGCTACCGCAAGCGCGGAGTCAGCCGGGCCTTGGCACGGGCCGCCGTGGACTTCGCGCGCGAGCGTGGCGCGCGGGCCCTCGAGGCCTATCCGATGGTTACCAACAACGCGCTCGTCGAAGAGCTCAACGTCGGCACCGAGAGCGTGTACGCCGACGCCGGATTCACCGAGGTGCACCGGCCCTCGATTCGGCGTGCGGTGGTTCGGATCGACTTCTGACGCCGGGCTAGAAGTCGAGCCGCATGACGACGCGTCGCAGCGTCGGATGCGCGACCTCCTTGAACCCGGCCTCCTCGAAGACCTGGCGGGCGCCGATGTTCAGCTCGCCCCAGGTGACCTCCTTGCCCGGTTCCGTGACCATCGGGTACGCCTCAAGGGCTCGCGCGCCACGCTCGCGGGCGAAGTCGATCGTGGCCTTGGCGAGCGGGTAGGTGAGGCCGCGACCGCGATATCCCTTGCGCACGATGAGGCAGGTGACCGACCAGACGCTGTCGTCGTCCTTGTCCTCGGTCCGATCGCTCCACGGAACCCGGGACGTGCGCAGCTTCGGGTAGGCCGTACGCGGCTCGACAGCGACCCAGCCGACCGGCTCGTCGTCGAGGTAGGCGACCATCCCGCTGGTGGTCGGCGCATTCGGATGACCGGCCGCGGCCTGGGTCCGAAGCATCGCGGTCCGCTGCTCCTGCGTCGAGTCGCGCCAGATCCAGCCGCGGATCTTCAGCCGTTGGCAGTGGCAGCGTCCGGAGTAGTCCGCCGTGCCGAAGACCGCGATCAGATCCTCGAAGGACGCCTCATTGGCTGGCACGATCCGGAGCTGGTCGTCGGTGATCGGCGGCTGTTCGGCCGGCGTCATGACCGTGGCAACCGCCGTCGGAGGGTCGCGGTCGGGGCGCCGTGTTTCGTCATACCCGCAGGCTAATCTCGATTCCGGACGTTTTACTTCCGGATCGGTGGATGCAGGTGAATCCCGACGCGAGTCCCACGGCACGCTCGTTGCTGACGCTCGAGCTGATCCAGGGCAGCCCGGGCATCACCGCCGATCGGCTGGCCGACAAGCTCGGCGTCACCGAGCGAGCGGCCCGGCGTTACGTCGGCATCCTCCGCGAGGCCGGGATCCCGATCGAGTCGATGCGTGGCCGTTACGGCGGCTATCGAGTGGGCCGTGGCGTACGCCTGCCGCCGCTGATGTTCGACACTGCCGAGGCGCTCGGGCTCGTCATGGCGGTGCTCGACGGGCACCATGACGCCGCCGACGCCGCGGATCCGGTCGGCAGCGCGCTGGGCAAGCTGCTCCGGGCGCTTCCCGAGCCGGTCGCCCGGCAGGCCGAGGCGATCCGTTTGACCACCGCTCCGGCGCCCGACTACTCCGCCGTCCGGCCCGATCCCGAGACCGCAACCACGTTGGTGCAGGCCTGCGCAGACCGCTACCAGGTGCGACTCAGCTACCGCTCGGAGGCCGGCTCGGAGTGGACGATGGTCGTCGATCCGTGGGCGGCCGTCGTACGCCATGGCCGGTGGTATCTGCTGTGCTGGTCGCATCGGGCGGAGGCGACCCGGGCCTATCGGATCGACCGGGTCACCGAGGTCGAGGTCCTGACCGAGACGTTCCGTCCGCCGACCGATCTCGACCCGGTCGCGGATCTCGAGACGCATCTCGCGATCGGCTGGGAGTACGAGGTGGAGGTCGTCATAGACGGCGGATTCGACCGTGTCGCGCGGTGCATACCTCGTACGGTCGGGCGGCTGGAGGCGATCGACGCGAACACCACCCGCCTGGTCGGCAGCACCAGCAACCCGTGGTGGTATGCC
>DATFRX010000432.1:0-20025 GCA_035262905.1 Nocardioidaceae bacterium | reverse complement strand
GGGCCGGCGATCATCGCCAGCGGCACCACGGTCGTGCTCGGCATGCTCTGCCTGCTCGTCGCCGAGATGAACTCCACGCAGAGCCTCGGACCCGTGCTCGCGATCGGAGTCGCGGTCGTCCTGCTCGCGATGATCAGCCTGCTACCAGCGTTGCTGGTGATCATGCCCCGCGGGATCTTCTGGCCGGTCCGGCCGACCGAAGGCAGCCACGAGCCCACCTCGACCGGCTTCTGGGCCAAGACCGGCTGGAAGATCAGCCACCGGCCACGGGCGGTCTGGGTCGGCACCGCGCTTGCGCTGGGCGTCATGGCGATCGGCCTAACCACGCTTGACGCCAAGGGCTTGACGACCGAGGACTCGTTCGTCGGCACGCCGGACTCCGTCAAGGGCGAGCGCGTCATCAACGAGCACTTCGAGTCGGTCGGTGGCAACGATCTGCAGATCATCACCAACGCCGGCACGGAGGGCGAAGTGATGTCCACCGTCAAGGGCATCGAGGGAGTCGATCCCAATGCCATCAAGGTCGCTGGCCCGCCGCAGAACGGCAGCTCTTTGGTGCTGGCCGGCATCACCGACTCGTCGTTGAGCGATGCGGCCTACCAGACCGTCCAACGGGTCCGAGATGCCGTCCATGCCATACCGGGGGCGGATGCCCTGGTGGGTGGCAATGCCGCAGTCAACTGGGATGTCCAAGAGGCGTCTCGGCATGACAACAATGCGGTGATCCCGCTCGTCTTGGCGATGGTGTTCCTGGTCCTGCTGGTGTTGCTCCGGGCCGTTGTGGCACCGCTGCTGCTGATCGGGACGGTCGTGTTGTCGTTCGCCGCCGCGTTGGGCTTCAGCGCGCTGGTGTTCCAGTACGTCTTCGACATCAACGGCGCTGATAGTGGCTTGCCACTGTTCGTGTTCGTCTTCCTGGTCGCCTTGGGTATCGACTACAACATCTTCTTGATGACCCGAGTGCGGGAGGAGGCGACTCGCGAAGGTAGTCGACGTGGCGCGCTGATCGGACTCGCGGCGACCGGTGGCGTGATCACGTCGGCGGGTCTGGTGCTGGCCGGTACGTTCGCCACCCTGGCGACAGTGCCACTGACCTTCACGCTGCAGATTGGTTTCGCCGTCGCCTTCGGCGTGCTGCTCGACACGATCATCGTCCGTTCGATCCTGGTCACCGGCCTCAACCTCGACTTCGGTCGACACATGTGGTGGCCGGCCAAGATCAGTCGAAAGGAGCATGAGGACCAGTTCGAGGAGCCCGACGAGACTCGCGAGCTGGAGACGGTGCACGCGGCCGACTAACCGCGTCATCACCGCGCACGCCCCGAGCGTGACGCGCTTTGTGGGGCCTAGGTGCCAGTGGCACCTGGGCCCCACCCATGTCTCCTGTCTCACACCACCGCGCACAAGATCGAGCACCGTAAGCTGTCCACGTGGACTTTGTCGGTTACGCCGAACGTGGGGCGGGCCTGGTCAACCTCTCGGTCGAAGACGCCGACGATCTGCGGGACTACCTGTCCGACCGCAACTGGCTCATGCAGCGCGTGACCGATCGAGACGTCCCCGCGATTCGCCGATTCCAGCGCGATCTCCGCCCGACCTTCGAGGCAGCCACACGAGGCGACGAGACCGCCGTCGTACGCCAGCTCAACGACCTGCTCGACCGCCACCCGATCACGCCGCAGATCGCTGGCCACGACAGTCAGTCCTGGCACCTCCACGTCAGCAACAGCTCGTCGTCCCTCGCCGAACTCCTGATCGCCGAAGCCTTGCTCGGCCTCGCCACCCTGGCCTGCGACCTGAGCCCGCTACGGCTCGGCGTGTGCCATGCCGCCGGCTGCGACCAGGTCTTCGTCGACACCTCCCCCAACCAGTCGCGCCGCTACTGCTCCGACCGCTGCTCCTCCCGCGCCAACGTCGCCGCCTACCGCGCCCGTCGCCGAGCCGCAGCCGCCGCCGCTTCCGGCTGATCCCCGGCCGAGGCCGCGTGCGCCGTCTCGCTGAACTCCGCACCCGATCGGGTGCGCGTGCATCGCATGCGGTGCACAATCCCAGGACTCCACGCTCGCCGTTCACGACCGACGAGGTCCACGGAGGCCGGCGCTAGCGTCTCGCTGATATCCGCACCCGATCAGGCGCGTGTGCACCACATCAGGTGCGCATCCTTTCGAGACGGCATGCCCGAGTTCCCGGTTATCCACAGGACGGGCGCTCGCCCCGTATCGCCGGCCGCTCGGAGGCCAGGATCTCCACCGTGGACGAGCTCGGAGACATCCTGTTGCGCCAGCGCGACGTGCACCGATGGACGCAGGAACAAATGGCGGAGGCGTGCGGAGTCAGTCGGCAACAGCTCAGTCGATACGAGACGGCGGCTGCGGTGCCGAGTTGGGCGGTGTTCAAGCGCATCCTGGCGGTCTTCCGGTTGCAGCCGCGGATCGAGCTGGAGCCGCTCGATGCGGATGTGATTGCCGAGATCGAGCGGCAACGGCGACAGCCGCGGGAGGCTTGGCTGAGCGACGTCACGTTCGCGGCCGGCATGCTCCATCGGCTGCTGACCGGCCTGGAGTGGCGGGCGACCGGGCTGCTGGCGGTGCGGCTGATGGGTGCGCCGGCGCCGCTGCCCGAGCTCGAAGCGCAGGTCGTGCTCGACGACGACGGCTGGCAGCAGCTGCAACGCAACGCACGGGGGCGGATGATGGAGCTGTGGGATCCCGACGAGTGCTTCGGCTCGGTTCCGATGTCGCCTGACGATCTCCGACGGCGCTGCGAAGCCGGTGGCGGCCGGATGCGGTGGGTCAGCATCGACGCGTGGGTGACGCTGCGGCCGGTCGACGGGTTCGACCGGCCGCCGGTCACGGTCGAAGTCGGCGAGCAGAGCTGGGATGTCGTCGGTGTCGACCAGTTGTCGTTCGACGACCCTTGGCAGACGCGAGTTCTGGAGCAGCTACGCCAGCTCGATAAATCGGATGACACTGCTGGTCGGACGACGTAATGTCGGCTGGCCCTTTGATCCTGCGCCGCGATAGCGGAGGTCCGTCGTGCCCTCGAATCCGACCGACATCGCCAGCCCCGACCTGATGCCTCCCGATCCGTCAGCACCACCCGATCTGGCCGCCGAACGACTCCATCTCGTGGAGTCCAGGGCCGCCCTGGCCCGGATGCGCGCCAAGGTGTCCGGCCTCGAAGCCCACGGCGGAGACGCCGTCTCGACCGAGTACCTGAAGGCCGCGTTGTGGCGGCGGATGAAGGCGCTCGAGGACGATCCCGAGATCCCCCTGTTCTTCGGCCGCCTCGACACGGCGCCTCCCCCGGAGGCTTCGGCCGAGCGCTTCTATATCGGGCGCCGCCACGTCACCGATCCCGAGGGCGAGCCGATGGTCGTGGACTGGCGGGCCGATGTGTCCCGGGCGTTCTACCGGGCCAGTCCGCACGAGCCGATGGGGATCGAGCTCCGACGGCGGTTCGGGTTCCAGCACGGGCAGCTCACCGCGTACGAGGACGAGCATCTCGGCGCGGTCGAGCCGGAGCTCCACAGCGCGATCCTGGAAGCCGAGATCGAGCGGCCTCGGGTGGGGCCGATGCGCGACATCGTGGCGACCATCCAGCCTGATCAGGACGTGATCGTGAGGGCCGATCTCGACACCTCGATCTGCGTGCAGGGAGCGCCTGGGACCGGCAAGACCGCGGTCGGGCTGCACCGGGCCGCCTACCTGCTCTATGCGCATCGGGACCAGTTGGTTCGACAGGGGGTCCTGGTCATCGGGCCGAACGACTCATTCCTCCGCTACATCGGCGACGTGCTGCCGGCGCTCGGCGAGATCGACGCCGAGCAGCTCACGATCGAGGCCCTCACCGCGCGGGTACGCGTGCGCGCCGGTGAGGACGCCGCGACGGCGCGGCTCAAGGGCGACGCCCGGATGGCGGCCGTCGTGCAGCGAGCGGTCTGGTCGCACCTGGTGCCTCCGGCCGAGGGGCTGCTGGTGCCGCGCGGATCGCGCCGCTGGCGGGTGCCGGTCTATGAGGGCGAGGAGATCCTGGCCGAGCTGCGTGGCCGCGGCGTGCGCTACGGGGCCGGTCGGGCGATGCTGGCGCAGCGGCTGGCCCACGCGATCCTGGTCAAGATGGAGCTGGCCGGTGACTCACCCGACGATCGGGTGCAGTCTGCGGTCGCGCGGTCGGCACAGGTCCGGAGCTGGGTCGACACGGTGTGGCCGAAGCTCGACGCGGCGCGCGTGGTCTGGCGACTGCTGTCTGACGCCGACCTGCTGGCCGGCGCCGCCGACGGCATCCTGACCGAGTCGGAGCAGGCCCGGCTGCTGTGGGCCAAGCCCGGCAAGTCCCCGGGATCGGCCCGATGGACCGTGGCCGACGCCGTGCTGGTCGACGAGGCGGCCGACCTCATCGAGCGGACGCCGAGCGTCGGTCACGTCGTACTCGACGAGGCGCAGGACCTATCCCCGATGATGCTACGGGCGGTCGGGCGGCGCTGCTCGACCGGATCGGCGACCGTGCTCGGCGATCTCGCCCAGGCGACAACTCCATGGGCGACGACATCCTGGACTGACGCGCTCGAACACCTCGGCAAGGCCGACTCGCACCTCGAAGAGCTCAGCCAGGGCTTTCGGGTGCCGTCGGACGTGATCGAGTTCGCCGCCCGGCTGCTGCCCCGGATCGCGCCGGATCTGCGGCCGCCGACGTCGGTTCGCCGTGCCCAGGGCCAGCTCGCCGTCCGGGCGGTGAGCGATCCGGTCACGGCTGCGGTCGAGGCCACGCACGAGGCGCTCGCTCAGGAAGGCTCGGTCGGAGTGATCGTTCCCGACGGACTCGCCAAGGCGACCGGAGCGGCGCTGACCGAGGCCGGGGTGGAGCACGTACGGTTGGGCGATGAGCACGATGTCGACTCGCGGGTCGACCTCGTACCCGCCACGCTCGCCAAGGGTCTGGAGTTCGACCACGTGGTTCTCGCCGAGCCCGCCGCCCTCGTCGCCGCAGAGCCCGATCCGACGACCGGGCTGCGTCGGCTCTACGTCTGCCTGACCCGCGCCGTCACGTCACTCACCGTCGTCCACGCCGATCCGCTGCCGGAGTCCCTTCAGTGACCAGCGGGATCGACCTGCGGCGGGACTGGAACGCCACGCTTCCCGACTCCGATCGGCTCGGCGCCGACCTGCTCCGACGGTGGTCCGAACCGCACCGCGCCTACCACGACGCCGAACACCTGGCAGAGGTGCTGGCCGCGCTCGACCAGCTCGCCGACCCGGTGCCACGCACGGTCCGGCTGGCAGCGTGGTTCCACGACGCCGTCTACGATCCCCAGCGTGCCGACAACGAGGAGCAGTCGGCCGAACTGGCCGAGGTCACCCTGTCCGACACCGGCCTCGATCCGGCCGAGGTGGTCGAGGTGCAACGGCTGGTACGTCTCACCGCGACACACGATGTCGCTGCCGACGACGCCGATGGTCAGCTGCTGTGCGACGCGGATCTCGCGATCCTCGGGTCGCCGTCGACCAGATACGCCCGCTACACCGAGGCGGTGCGACGCGAGTACGGCCACGTGTCCGAGCCGGAGTTTCGGGCCGGACGGACGCGCATCCTTCGCGGCTTCCTCGACCGGTCGGCGATCTATCGCACGTCGATCGGCCGCGAACGCTGGGAGGCGGCGGCCCGGCGCAACCTCACCGAGGAGATCGCCGCCTTCGAAGGCCCGCCTTCGTGAGTCGCGCGACCAGTTCGCGGCTGCTGACCGCGACCGCACCGGCGGCGACCACGCTGTCGTAGCGCTCGGCGGGCACGTCGTAGTGATCGCGATGGAAGCCGCGCTCCGGCAGGCCGATCTCGCGGGCGAACTTGTGCAGCTCGTCGAAGCTCTCATCGCTCACCAGATGGGACCACACCCGGCCGTGCGCCGGCCAGGTCGGTGGATCGATCAGCAGGGTCACGAGGAGGTCGTGGCCTGGTCGGCGGCATCGTCCAGCAGCAGTCGCCAGGACCGCACGTACGACGCGTCGACGTAGGCCCGGTCCCACGAACCGCCCGGCCGGACACTCGATCCGAGGTGGAAGGCGCGTACGCCGGCTCGCAGCAGCCACGGGACGTGTTCGGGCTTCAAGCCGCCACCGGCGACCATCCGCTCCGCGATCCGGGGGTCGGAGGCTGCCAGGCGAGTCAGCTCGTCAAGGCCCCGCTCGACTCCGAGCGCGGCCCCGGCGGTGACGACGGCGTCGAGTCCCGGCAGGCCCAGCAGCTGTCGCCAGGAGTGATCGAGATCGAGGCTGGAGTCGACGGCACGGTGGAAGGTCCATGGCGCGGGCTCCACGGTGACGGCGAGCCGACCGGCGACATCGGTGTCGATCTCGAGGTCGGTGGTGAGGAAACCGAGCACGACGCCTTCGGCACCGGCGGCGAGGTACGACTCCGCCAGGCCCATCAGGCGTACCAGCTCGCCGCCGGTCGTGCCGTAGCCCTCACTGAGCCGCAGCATGGCGCGAACCGGGAGGTCGGTGGATCGGACCACCGAGGACACTGCGGCCGGCTCGGGAGACATGCCACCGTCGACCATCGAGCCCACCAGCTCGACCCGATCGGCGCCGCCGGCCTCAGCAGCCTCGGCATCGGCGGCGTGCAGCGTCGTGACCTGAAGCAGTGCGTGCGTCATCGTGCCGCCATCATGACAGGTCCACTCGCGCCGAGATTGCGCGTGACAACGGAAAGGACGCGCAATCCCGGCGCGATGGGCTCCGGCCGAATCAGCGCCGAAGCAGCTTGCGCAGCAACAAGAACAGGATCAGCAGGCCGATCGCCGGCACCGCGTAGCGCTTCACCAGGGCCGGCCCGACGGTGGTCAGGAGATTCAGCTCGGCGTCGGCCTCGCTGGACGACGCCTGCATACGCGGCTGTGTCGGCGGCGCCTGGGTACGCGGCTGCGTTGTCGGCTGGGTCGGCTGGGACCCGGCGGACGGCGTCTCCGACTGACCGGTCTCGGTCGCCGGCGGTGCCTCGGGCTCCGGTGCCGGGCCGCCGAGATTCTGCTCGAGACACGAGACGAACTGGCCCAGCAGCTTGTCGCTGACGTCCTGGATGACGCCGCGGCCGAACTGGGCCGGCTTGCCGGTGATCGCCAGGTCGGTGGTCACCTCGACCAGCGTCTGCTCGCCCTCCGGCGACAGCTTGGCCGTGATCGTCGCGGACGCGGTCCCGTTGCCCCGCTTGTCCTTGCCCTTGGCCTCGATGACGGCCTGATGCTTCTCCTCGTCGCGCTCGACGAACCGGCCGGTGCCGTTGTAGAGCAACGAGACCGGGCCGAGCTTGACCTTCACCGAGCCGGCGAAGTCGTCGCCCTCGACGGAGCTCAGCGAGGCTCCGGGAAAGCACGGCGCGATTCGCTCGAGGTTGTTGAAGGCGTCCCAGGTGTCGGCCACGGGGGTCGGCACGGTGAACCGATGCTCCAGCTCCACTTGCACACTCTCTTTCGATAGCCAGCGCTCGGGCTCCGAGCCCTGGTCGATCCGTGCCCCTACGAACCGACCCTAACTCGGAACCCGAGCGCGACGGCTGAGTCAGCCGGCAGCGGCGAGGACGGCGCGGCGGGCCAGGATGGGTGCCAGGTGCCGCCGATAGGCGTCGTCGCCGTTGATGTCGGTCGGCGGGTTGGTGCCTGCGGCGATGTCGGCCACCGCCGCCCGGACCGCTCCGTCCTCCGGCGCGACGCCGACCAGCGCCTGCTCGACCGCCTGCGACCGGATCGGTGTCGATCCCATATTGGCCAGCGCCACGTGCGCCTCGGCGATCGAGCCGCCCACGACGCGTACGGTCGCGGCGACGGCCACGATCGGCCACTGCTGGGCCGTGCGTACGAACTTCTCGTAGTGCGCACCCCACCCGGTGTGCTTCGGGATCCGGACCTCGGTGAGGATCTCGTCGTCGCCGATCGCCGTGGTGAAGATGTCCTGGAAGAAGTCCGCCGCTGCGACGGAGCGCCGGCCCTCGCTGCCGGCGATCTCGAACTCGGCGCCCATCGCCATGGCGCAGGCCGGCAGGTCACTCGCCGGGTCGGCGTGCGCCATCGAGCCGCCGAAGGTGCCGACGTGTCGCACTTGGGGATCGCCGATCAGCGTCGCCGCCTTGGCCAGCAACGCCGCATGCTCGGCGACCAGCGGGTCGGTCATCACGGTCGCATGCGGCGTCATGGCGCCGATCACGATCGCGTCGCCGGCGTCGCGGATGCCACGCAGCTCGTCGATCTTGCTCAGGTCGACGATGAGCTCCGGCGTGGCCAACCGCATGCGCAGCAAGGGCATCAGACTCTGGCCGCCGGCCAGTGCCTTGGCGTCGTTGGACGAAGCCAGCAGGTGCTGAGCCGCCTCCACCGACGTTGGCGCGTGATAGTCGAACTCCGCGGGAATCATGACTGGCCTCCGCTCGAAGCGCTCTGGATGGCTTGCCAGACCCGGTACGGCGAGCACGGCATCGGTACGTCGTTGATTCCCATCGGCCGAAGCGCGTCGACGATCGCGTTGACCACCGCCGGTGTCGAGGCGATCGTGCCGGCCTCGCCGACACCCTTGACGCCGAGCGGGTTGCTGGTCGCCGGCGTCTCGGTCCGGTCGGACCCGAAGGTCGGTAGGTCGGCCGCACTCGGGACGAGGTAGTCGACCAGCGAACCGGTCACGAGGGTGCCGGACTCGTCGTGGATGGCCTCCTCGTAGAGCGCCTGGGCGATCCCCTGCGCCACACCGCCGTGCACCTGGCCCTCGACGATGAGCGGGTTGACGACCGATCCGACGTCGTCGACGCAGACGTACGAGCGGATCTTCGTGGCGCCCGTCTCGGTGTCGACCTCGACCGCGCACAGGTGGGTCCCGTGCGGGAAGGAGAAGTTCTCCGGATCGACCGTCGCCTCCGAGTCGAGACTCGGCTCGTACTCGTCGGGCATGTCATGCGCGGCGAAGGTGTGGAGTGCCACGTCCCCGATCGTCACGCTCTTGTCGGTGCCCCGCACGGTGAACTTGCCGCCCTCGAACTCGAGGTCGTCGCGGTTGGCCTCCAGCATGTGCGCCGCGACCGTCCTGGCCTTCTCGACGACCTTGTCGGCCGCCCGCAGAGCAGCGATGCCACCGATGGTCAGCGACCGCGAGCCGTAGGTGTCCATGCCCTTGTGCGCGACGTGGGTGTCGCCGTGCAGCACCTCGATGTCCTCGAACGGCACTCCGAGCCGGTCGGCGACGATCTGGCTCCAGGCGGTCTCGTGGCCCTGGCCGTGGGCACTCGATCCGGTGATCACCTCGACCTTGCCGGAGGCGAGCATCCGGACCGAGGCGTGCTCCCAGCCGCCGGCGCCGTACGACAGCGCGCCCAGCACTCGGGACGGTGCGAGACCGCACATCTCGGTGTACGTGGAGATGCCGATGCCCAACTGCACCGAGTCGTTGCGCTCCCGGCGCTCGGCCTGTTCGCGACGCAGATCGTCGTAGCCGAACATCTCCTTCGCCTTGGCGGTCGCCGCCTCGTAGTTGCCGCTGTCGTACTCGAGTCCGGCGACCGTGGTGAAGGGGAACTCTTCGTGCTTGATCCAGTTCTTCTCGCGCAGCTCGAGCGGGTCCATGTCCAGCTCGGCCGCGAGCTCGTCCATCATTCGCTCGATGGCGTACGTCGCCTCCGGCCGCCCGGCGCCCCGATATGCGTCGGTCCAGGTCTTGTTGGTGAAGACGTTGGTGCACGTGAATCGGTAGGACGGGAACTTGTAGATCGCGTTGAACATGAACGCGCCGAGGATCGGGATCCCCGATGTGACCAGGCCCAGATAGGCGCCCATGTCGGCCAGCAGGTCCACCTTGAACCCGGTGACCGAGCCGTCCCGGTTGGCCGCCAGCGTGAGCCGCTGGATCTGGTCGCGACCGTGGTGACCCGCGACCAGGTTCTCGCTGCGGCTCTCGGTGTACTTGACCGGTCGGCCGAGCCGCTTCGCCGCGAGCAGCACGATGACCTCTTCCGGCGTCACCTGCAGCTTGCCGCCGAAGCCGCCGCCGACGTCCGGGGCGATCACGCGCAGCTTGCTCTCCGGCGTGTCGGTGGTGAGGGCCAGCATCAGCTTGAGGATGTGCGGGATCTGGGTCGCCGACCACATGGTGATCTGCTCGTGGGTCGGGTCGACCACGACCGAGCGCGGCTCCATGGATACCGGCATCAGTCGCTGCTGCCGGTAGGTCCGTTCGATGATGACCTCGGAGTCGCGGATCGCGTCGTCGACATTGCTGCCGCTGCCGGCCTCGGCCGAGTCGAACACCCAGGTGGCCGAGACGTTGGTCCCGAGATCCGGGTGTGCCAGCGTCGCGCCGTCCTGTACGGCGGCTTCCATGTCGAGCACGACTGGGAGGTCGTCGTACTCCACGTCCACCAGTTCGGCGGCGTCCCGTGCCTCGGCGGCGCTGCGGGCGATGATCGCAGCCACGACCTCACCGGCGAACGCGACCCGATCCACGGCCATCGCCGGATGCGGCGGAGCCTTCTGGTCGTCGGTGATCGGCCACGCGTTCGGCAGGCTGCCCTGCTCGTCGGCCAGGTCCTGACCGGTGAGTACGAGGAGTACGCCGGACGCCTGGCTCGCCGCCTGGACGTCGATCGAGGTGATCCGCCCGTGGGCTATCGGGCTGCGGACCATGGCCATGTGCAGCATGCCCGGGAGCATCATGTTGTCGGTCCACCGGGTGCGCCCGGTGATCAGCCTGCGGTCTTCCTTGCGCTTGCGCGGCTTGCCTACCTCGGCGGCGGCCCGCTCTTCGACGGCGGTCATGACTCACCTCCGGCACCCGACGAGGCCTGTTGCACGGCACGGACGATGTTCTGGTAGCCGGTGCAACGACAGAGGTTGCCCTCGATGCCGACGCGGATCTCCGCCTCGGTCGGCTTCGGGTTCTCGCTGAGCAGGTCGATCGACTGCATGATCATGCCCGGCGTGCAGAAGCCGCACTGCAGAGCATGGGTGTCGTGGAAGGCCTGCTGCACCGGGTGGAGCTCGCCGTTGCTGGCGATTCCCTCGATCGTGGTGACGTCGTGGCCGTCGACCTGGACGGCGAACAGGCTGCACGACTTCACACTCCGGCCGTCGAGCAGGACGGTGCATGCGCCGCAGTTCGATGTGTCGCAGCCGATCACCGTCCCGGTCTTGCCGAGCCGTTCCCTCAGATATTGCACGAGCAACATTCGTGGCTCGACGTCGTCGCTATAGGCGACCCCGTCGACATTGACGTTGATGTGGGCCATGAGGCGCCTCCTCATCGAGACATCGCCAGCGGTTGATCCCTCAACGTGATCCTGGTCTCAACATCCTGGCAAGGGCCCGGCGCGCGGGGAGGGGCACTTATCGCCCAGCGATAAACCGCGTTTGACCTCGGGTTTTCTTAGCTTTCGGGGCTGCGCGGCACCCGATGTCGTGTGTCCGAGCCTGCGGAAACAGTCCGCCTGGACACCGCCGAACCTGCGGCGATGGCCGGGCGTGACGACACCGAATCTGCGCTCAGTCGTAGTTGCGGATCATCCTGACGTTGAGGAACACCATGATCACGCCGCAGACCGCCACGACGGCGAAACCGCGCCCGATGGCGGCCCACTGGAGGTCCTCGAGGATGAGGGAACGCAGGCCCTCCATCACATAGGTCACCGGGTTGAAGGTGGCTGCGATCTCCATCGGGCGGGTCAGCAGGTCACGGGGGACGAAGTTGGGCGTCAGGAACAGCAGTGGGAAGAAGATCAGCCCACCCGAGTTGGTCGCCGCGGCACTGCGGGTCTTGAGCGCGATCAGCTGCATGAACCCGACGAAGACCATCGACCACAGCGACGTGAGGATGAGCAGCAGCGCCCATCCGATCACGCCGCTGGCGATCGAAACGCCGAACGGCAGGGCCAGGATGATCAGGACGGCGGTCAGCAGGACGGTCTTGATGCCCTCGGCGGCCAGCCGGCCGAAGACCAGCGAACTGCGGGAGATCGGCGTCGCGCGGAGCTTGTCGAAGTAGCCGCCCTCGATCTCCTCGACCAGATAGAGCGCCGCCGTGCCGAAGGACGCGCCCAGCAGCAGTGAGCTCGGCAGCGTGAACGCGGCGTAGGTCTGGCCGTGCAGGAAGTCGGTCGAGCTCGACGGGAAGATCTTGCCGGCCTGGCCGAAATTGACGACCAGGAAGAAGATCGGGATGAACAGCGTCGGCGCCAGGGCCTCGGGAGTGCGCCAGGCCTCTCGCAGGGCACGGGTGCCCAGCACATTGACTTCGGTGACCATGCTCATCCGGCCACCTCCTGTACCTCGCCGGCCTTGCGCTCACGGGTGCGTCCGGTGGCGTCGAGGAAGACCTCGTCGAGAGTCGGATCCGAATCGAGCTCGAGCCGCTTGCGCAACTCGGTCTTGAGCTCCTGCGGAGTCCCCTCACGGACGATCAGGCCCTCGTCGATGATCGCGATCCGGTCGCAGAGCTGGTCGGCCTCCTCGAGGTATTGGGTCGTGAGGAAGACCGTCGTGCCGCGATCGTTGATCCGCCGGACCTCGTCCCACACGGTCAGCCGGCTGGCCGGGTCGAGTCCGGTCGTCGGCTCGTCGAGGAACAGCACGGCGGGCTGGTGGACCAGCGCCGACGCCAGGTCGAGCCGGCGCTTCATGCCGCCGGAGTAGCCGTTGATCCGCCGGTCGGCTGCATCGACCAACTCGACCAGCTCCAGCAGCTCCCCGGCCTTGGCGGCGGCGTCGGAGTGGGACAGCCCGAACAGCCGCCCCTGCAGGATGAGCAGCTCGCGTCCGGTCTGGCGGGGATCGAGCCCGGCCTCCTGCAGCGCCACGCCGATCCGCTTGCGCACCAGGTCGGGCTCGGCGGCGACGTCGACGCCGGTGACTCGGGCGGTGCCCGCGGTGATCGACATCAGCGTCGTGAGCATCCGGACGGTGGTCGACTTGCCGGCGCCGTTGGGGCCGAGGAAGCCGAACACCTCACGCTCGTACACGTGGAGATCGACCCCGCGCACCGCGTCGACGGTGCCGCCGCGGCCACGGTATTGCTTGACGAGACCCTCGGCCTCGACGGCGAGTGCAGACGGGCTGCCCCCGCTCGCCGGGCGCGAGTCATCACTCACCTGACTCATGCTGTTTCCCCTAGGAGTCGACAGAGCACCTTGCTACCGGAGGGCACTGACAGCGGTGCTCGGGCATGGTCAACCTACCCGGACCACCGCGCGAAGCAACGAGTTTTAGGCCGGGGCGGATTCGTCGTGGTGGATCCGGCCGGACAGGTCCGACAGCCGCTCACCGGCGCCGCCCCAGCGCAGCGCGATGATCTCGGCGGCGATCGAGACCGCGGTCTCCTCGGGCGTACGTGCTCCGAGATCCAGCCCGACCGGGCTCGACAGCCGGGACAGCTCGTCGTCGGTGAGTCCGGCCTCGCGGAGCCGAGCCAGCCGATCGTCGTGCGTACGCCGTGACCCCATCGCTCCGATGTAGGCAACTTCGGGAAGTCGCAGCGCCACCTCGAGCAGCGGCACGTCGAACTTCGGATCGTGCGTGAGTACGCACATCACGGTGCGGCTGTCGATGGCCCCGTCGTCGACCTGACTCTGGAGGTAGCGATGCGGCCAGTCGACGATGACCTCGTCGACGCCGGGGAATCGGGCCGAGGTCGCGAACACCGGCCGGGCGTCGCAGACCGTGACGCGGTAGCCGAGGAACGCGCCGAGTCGCGCCACGGCGGCCGCGAAGTCGATCGCGCCGAACACCAGCATCCGCGGCTTCGGGGCGTACGACGCACAGAAGATCCGCATGCCCTCGCCACGTCGTTGGCCCTGCGGTCCGTACGTCAGCAGCTCGTTGCGACCGCTCGCGAGGAGTCCGCGAACGTCGTCGACGACGGCCGCATTGGCCCGGGCGTTGCCGAGATCGCCCTCGAGCGGAGTCTCGCTGTCGGTCGGCCGGACGACCAGCCGACGGCCCAACCAGCTCGGATCAGGATGCTCGACGACGGTGGCGACCGCGACCGGGCGACCGGCCTCGATGTCGTCTGCGACCCGGCCGAGCCCGGGGAAGGTCTCGGTCGACACCGGCTCGACGAAGACGTCCAGGATGCCGCCGCAGGTGAGGCCGACCGCGAAGGCGTCGTCGTCGCTGACGCCATAGCGCTGCAGGGTCGGAGCGCCGTCGTCTACGACGGTCTTCGCCAGGTCGTAGACCGCGCCCTCGACGCAGCCCCCGGACACCGAGCCGACCGCGCTCCCGTCCGGGCCGACCAGCATCGCGGCTCCAGGCTGACGCGGGGCGGACTTCCAGGTCCCGACCACGGTCCCCATCCCGACGGTCGCGCCGGAGCGCCACCACGCGACGAGGTCGCCGAGCACGTCACGCATCGGCGATCACCTCCAAGACGGCATCGAACGCGGCCATGCTGTGACCGGCTACGAGTTGATCAACGTGCGGGAGTACCGCTGCGATTCCAGCCTGCACCGGCGCATAGCCCGGCTTGCCCCGATGTGGGTTGGACCAGATCACGGAATGCGCCAGCCGGGCCAGCCGGGCGGTCTGCTCGGCGAGCAGCGCACTGTCGCCGCGCTCCCAGCCGTCGCTGAACACGACGACGACGGCGCCACGGGCCAGACCGCGCTGGCCCCAACGGTCCAGGAACGCCCGCATCGACTCGCCGAGCCGGGTGCCGCCGGACCAGTCGGGGACGGTCTCACCGGCCGCGATCAGGGCCGCGTCGGGGTCGCGATGCGACAGCGGGCGGGTGACCCGGGTCAGCCGCGTGCCGAGTGTGAAGACCTCGGTACGCCGCGGCCAGGCGGAGTGGATCCGGTGTGCCAGGCGCAGCAGGCTGTCGGCGTACGGCGCCATCGAGCCGCTGACGTCGACGAGCAGCACGACCCGTCGCGGACGTGTGCTGCGACGGCGGTGGCGCAGCGGACCGGGTACGCCGCCGCGCCGGATCTCCTCGCGCAGCATCCGCCGCAGGTCGAGCTCGCCACGGTGGTTTCGGCGCCGGCGTGACGATCGCCGCAGCGGCGCCCGAGGTGTCATGCGCCCGAACAGCCGGGCCAACTCGGCCCGCTCGGCGGCGTCGAGGTCCGCGACGTCGCGATGCCGCAGCACCTCGACCGTGCTGGCGACCGCCGCGACCGCCTCGGAGTCGCCGTTGCCGGCCGCACCGGCGTCGGTCTCGAGCATCGCGGCCCGGCGGACAGCGACGCGAGGGCGATCGGCCCCGCTGCCGGTCGGAGCGGCGTCACCGCCGAACCAGGCCGCGAACGCGCGGTCGAAGGTCGGCAGATCCTCCGGGTCCGAGCACAGCGTGGCTCGACCGGCCCAGTAGAGCCCGCCCGGATCGTCGGCACCGACCGTCGACGCGGCCGTCAAGAACCCCTGCACCCGATCCGCCGTGACCGGCAGGCCGCCATGGCGCAATGCCGCTGCGAAGCCGACCAGCGCCTCGTCCGCGCCGACCGCTTCGGAGTGGGTGCCCATGGCAGTCACGCGCTGGTCAGCATGGCTTCGAGCGAGACGCGTACCCGATCTGCGTCCTCGCGATACTTCAGCACGGCTCCGAGCGTCGTAGCCGCGGACTCGACGTCGAGGGTGTCGCGGCCGAGAGCATGCAGCGCAGTCGCCCAGTCGAGGGTCTCCGCGACGCCGGGCGGCTTGAGCAACTCGACGCCGTCACGCATCCGATGGACCGCCCGGGTCACCTGCTCGGCGAGCTGGTCCGACACCTGGGGCAGCCGCGCCCGGACGATCGCGACCTCGCGGGCCAGACCGGGGTGCTCGATCCAGTGGTAGAGACAGCGACGCTTGAGGGCGTCATGGACCTCGCGAGTACGGTTCGACGTCAGTACCACCACCGGAGGCGTGTCGGCGGCGACCGTACCCAGCTCCGGGATCGACACCTGGTTGGTGGACAGCACCTCGAGCAGGAACGCCTCGAACTCGTCGTCGGCCCGGTCGACCTCGTCGACGAGCAGCACGACCGGACTGTCGCGCAGCGCCCGCAGGATCGGCCGGGCCAGCAGGAACCGCTCGTCGAACAGCGACTTCTCGACCGCGTCCACATCGAGCTCGTCCGCACCGCGGGCTGCCTCCATCGCCCGCAGGTGCAGCACCTGGCGCGGGAAGTCCCAGTCGTACAGCGCCTGCGAGGCGTCGATGCCCTCGTAGCACTGCAGCCGGATCAATGGCAGCCCGAGCGACTCGGCGAGCGCCTCGGCCATCGCCGTCTTGCCGGTGCCCGGCTCGCCCTCGAGCAGCAGCGGCCGTCCCATGCGGAGTGCGAGGAATCCGACCGTGGCGAGGCCGTCGTCGGCGAGGTAGCCGGTGGCCTGCAACCGCTCGGCGAGATCCTGGGCGGATCCGACGTCCGTCATCCCTCCAGCATGACCGATTCCACCGGAGAATCGACAGCGCGGGGGCCCGGACCCCCACGATGTCGATTCGCTCGTCGAAATTCGGCCCTTCGGCGGCCCTCTCGGCCGATAGCGTGTGCGCACCAGAGCCGAAGCCGCACATCAAGAGGGTGATGACCTTGCAAGTAATCAGTCGTGTGACTCCTACCGCCAGAGCCAGGATCGGGATCGGCGCGGTGTTCGCCACGATCGTGGTGCTGGCGTCCGGACTCGTCTCGGGCACGGCGTCGCTGGCGCATGGCGCGGTGCCCGCGAAGCAGGGCGTTGCGGGGACGAAGACGGTCAACGCCGCCCAGCTGAAGCACACTGCGACGCAGCGCGTCACCACCTCGAAGGCGGGATGCCACGTCTCCCGCGGCTGCTACGCCGCGATCCAGATGGCCGTCGACGCGGGCGCCGGCAAGGCCAAGAACTACTCGACCAAGCACGGCGCCTTCCGCGCGGCCGGCAACCAGTGCCGTCAGGCCACCCGCCTCGCGTGCCACCGGATCGTGTGGACGAAGAACTCGTGCGCCGCGGTCGCGATTCGGACCAGCCACGGACAGGTCACCCGCTACCGGGCCTCGTTCAAGCGGCTCAGCCGGGACAGCGCCGAGCGGGCAGCCAAGCGCAAGTGCCAGCGGGACGGCCGCCGTTGCCGGGTGTGGATCTCGGTCTGCACCGCACGCTGAATCAACGCAAGGGGCTGCGGAGGTGTCCGGCATCTCCGCAGCCAGCTACATGTCCGCTATCGGAAGGGCATCACGAACGTCGGGCAGACCGGTGGACCGCGAGAGCCTGACGGGTCAGCCGAGCGGATACCGCACCGATAGAGCGCGATGCCGAACTCGGCATCGGGGATGTCGACCGGCTGATGAAGGCGCTCGAGCCGCACGACGACGGTGAACCGATCGCCCGGCCGGATGCCGAACGCGTCAATCGATGGCGATCTCCAGTTCCCCGTCATCCGTCCGTTCACCGGGGGATATCCAGCCCAATCCCGGCACGGCACCGACCACAGACGCTGACCATCGATGTACGACACGGCGCGAAACGCAGCCGGGCTGGACCTCCAGGTCTGCGGCAGCTGGCAGAACTGCATGCTCGACACCACCCACCGCGGATGCGCCCGTGGGAGTTCGGTCGTCCAGGTCAGCTCGCTGGCCCCCGGCCGGTTGAGCCGAGACCCGAGGACGAGATCGGTCGGAGCGCCTTCGACGAACTCCCAGTGCCGAGTCTGGCTCGGTACGTGCTCGGCGGGCTTCAACGCGAACGTGTCAATCATCGGCGGCACCACGGCTGGCCCGACAGCGACCACGAGCGCGCCCGCGCCAACCGCGCCGATGACCCGCGCCCGGCGGCGTACCCGGACCTTGTCCCGAGTCGCCGCCAGCCACTCCTGCGGCGACACCTCCGGAGTGTCGTCGGCGAGCTCACCCAGCCGGCGGCGGAGGTCGCTGACGTCGGTCATGGCGACTCCCCCTTCCCCCGCCGAGACTCGAGGAGTGCCGGGTCGATCCGCAGCTTCCGCAGCGCCCGCGACGACTGGCTCTTCACGTTGCCGATCGAGCAGCCCAAGACGTCGGCGGTCTCGGCCTCCGACAGATCCTCGAGGAAGCGCAACACGATGACAGCCCGCTGCCGCGGCGGCAGCCGGCCCAGGGCCGCCATCAGGCCGGCCCGCTCGTCCACCTGGCCGTGCTCGCCCGCGCGTCCCTTGTCGGGAAGCTCCTCGGTCGGTGTCTCACCACGCCACTTGCGGCGCCACCAGGACGTGTACGTGTTGATCATGACCCGGCGCACGTACGCCTCGGGATCACCCTCGACGATCCGGGACCAGTGCGGCCAGACCTTCGCGTACGTCGTCTGCACCAGGTCCTGGGCCAGATGGTGGTCCCGGGTCAGGAGGTAGGCCATGCGCTGCAGCCGTCGGGATCTCGCGACCACGAAGTCCTCGAACGACGGCTGATCCACCCGGCTCCCCTCCGAGGCCGAGGCAAGGGCGCGGGACGGCGGCGGGAACGAAGCGCCCAGCGAAACGGTGTCGGCCATAAGCCGCACACCCGCCTCACCGTACATGAAAGTCCACATCCGATCGCTGCCCAGCACAGGGCCGCCCCTGAGGGGATTACCGGCTGGATGTCGCGAAAGGTTGCATCTACGAGCGGCGGTCGACGTCGCGCCCGGTCGCCAGGTCCGCGCACTCGATCCGCTGCGCGTCGTAGGCGTCGAGATAGGTACGGGCACCGCGATCCCCGACCGCACCGGCAGCGATCGCCGACCAGTGGTCGCGACCGATCAGCACCGGGTGACCGGGCCGGCCGGAGTAGGTCGCCCGGGCGAGTGCGTCCGGCTCCACCGGGGCGGCCGCCATGATCACGCGGGAGACCACCTTGGGACCGATGTCGGGCAGGTCGACCAGGTGGACGCAGGCCGCGTCGGTCGCTTCGGCGTTCTGGGCGAGCGACCACAGGCCGGTGCGCAGTGACGCTCCCATGCCTTCGGCCCAGTCGACCGCCTCGATCACGGTCACGGGCTCGTCGGTCAGCAACTTCCGTACGGCATCGGCCTCGGCGCCCACAACCACGCTGACGGTGGCACATCCGCCGTCACGCAGGACCTCGATGCTCCGGAGCAGCCAAGACGTGCCGTCGTCGTCACGGACGAGCGCCTTCGGCTGACCCATCCGGGTCCCGGCGCCGGCCGCCAGCAGCAGTCCGGCGACCCGATCCGTCATGGCGGCTCCGGCACCGGCTGCCATCGGGTCACGGACGCTTGCGGCGCTCGAGATAGCGCTTCACGCGGTCCTCGGACTGGCCGGTGAGCTTGGCGGCGATCTTGACCCGGTTGATCCAGAGCACGATCCCGGCCGCCACCAGCAGCACGATCACCAAGAGTTCCATGCCCTAAGCCTAGGCAGAATCGGCGGCGACCGCCTCGGTATCGCGGAGGACCCGAAGCGCATTGCGGCCGGCCAGCTTGGCCAGGTCGTCTCGGCTCCACCCTCGAGTCTCGAGCGCGGCGAACAGTGCGGGGTAGCCCGCCACGTCGGCCAGCCCCTCGGTCACGAACTGGGTGCCGTCGAAGTCGCCGCCGAGTCCGACCGCGTCGACACCGGCCACGTCGCGTACGTGCTCGATGTGCTCGATGACCTGGTCGATCGTCGCGGGCGGCGGCGGATCGGTCAGCGCCCGCTCGTCGAGGATCGGGTCGAGGTCGTTGAAGTTGCGGGGATCCAGACCGCGCTCCACGGCGATCCGCTGACACTCCTCGTACCAGGCGCCGGCCGCCGGGGAGACGAACGCCGGCACGAACGTGACCATGCAGACCCCGCCGTTGTCGCCGAGCCGCGCGAGCACGTCGTCGGGGACGTTGCGTACGACGTCACAGACTGCCCGGGCGTTGGAGTGGCTGAACATCACCGGCGCCCGGGTCGCCGACAACGCGTCCCGCATCGTGTCAGCGCTGACGTGCGAGAGATCGACGACGATGCCGTGCCGGTTCATCTCGGCCACGACATCGCGGCCGAAGCCATTGAGCCCGCCGAGGACCGGCTCGTCGGTCGCCGAGTCGGCCCACGGGACGTTGTCGTTGTGGGTCAGAGTCAGGTAGCGGACCCCGAGCGCGTGCAGC
>DATFRX010000431.1:0-4620 GCA_035262905.1 Nocardioidaceae bacterium | reverse complement strand
CCAGGTGAGCCCGGTGGTGGCACTGGCGACGGTGGCCGGACTGTGCCTGGTCGGATCGCTGTGGCTGGCGAGTCAGCGCGCCACCCAGCCCGACGTCACCAGCGAGGAGCACGGCCAGCGACTACGCGAACCACTCGGCTGGCGGCTGCTCGCCCCACTGGTGATCGTGATGGTCGGCCTCGGCGGACTGTTCGGCGGCGCCGAGGTGGTCACGGTGGCCTTCGCCAGGGCGGAGGGCTCGCCCGCCGCGGCCGGCTGGCTGCTGGCGGCGATGGCGGCGGGCAGTCTGATCGCGGGCCTGGTCACCGGCGCCGTCACGCTGCGCCAGCGGCCAGCGGTGCGAGTCCGGTGGGGCGCCACCGCACTCACGGCCGCGGTCGCACCACTCCCCTTCCTCCCGAACCTCGCCCTGGTCGCTGGGATGCTGTTCCTCGCCGGTCTCGCGATCGCACCCACCCTGGTGGCGGCGGTCTCGATGGTGGAGCAGACCGTGCCGGCCGCCCGCCTCACCGAGGGAATCGCCTGGGTGACGGCCGGCATCGTGGCCGGCGTGGCACCCGGGTCGGCGATCGCCGGTGTGGTGGTCGACGAGACGAGTGCCTCCACGGCGTACGGTGTCTTATTCGGCTTCGGGCTGCTGGCCATGCTGCCCGCGTGGGCCACGTTGCCCCGGGGCCGGCCGAGCCCGGCGATGTGATTCACCCGGCGCGGGCGCTTGGAATGCGCCTCGCAGCGGACGAGACTGTTGCGCACGGACAGCTGGAGGCGAGAGATGCGCGACCTGCGCCTCGTGGGACTGAGCGAGGATCAGAAATACCTGATCCTGCGCGACGAGGCGGGCGACGAGTGTCGTGTCCTGGCCGACGAACGCTTGCGGGCGGCGCTGCGTGGCGACCGTGCACGACTCGGACAGTTGGAGATCCAGATGGAAAGCGCCTTGCGACCACGAGACATCCAAGCTCGTATTCGCTCCGGCGAGAGCCCGGAGGCGGTCGCCGCGGTAGCGCAGGTGCCGGTCGAGAAGATCATGGGCTACGCCGTCCCGGTCCTCGCCGAGCGTGAGCACATCGCCGAGCGGGCCCGTCGATCCGGAGTCCGGCGCAAGTACGGCGAGGGCCCGGCGCGGCTGCTGGGCGAAGTCGTCGACGAGAACCTCCGCAAGCGCGGCACCAAGCCCGCCGAGGCCGAGTGGGACTCCTGGCGGCGCGAGGACGGCCGCTGGACCGTCGAGGTGGTGGCAGCCGGTGCCACCAAACCCGCCCACTACGTCTTCGACGTGCCCGGTCGCTTCGTGGTCGCCGACAACGAACCGGCCCGGGCCCTGGTCGGAGACCACCCGGAGACTCCGGACCCGACCGAGATGGCGATCGCGTCGGCGGTGGCCGAGGCCGAGCTCAACGAGCCGGTCGACGAGCTGATCTCCCACCGCGACGACCTCGCCGCCTCGGTCACGCCGCTGCACCGGCCCCGACCGGCGCGCAAGGCCGCCGAGCAGCGCCCGGCCGCGGCCGAGGACGACACCGACGAGGCCACGGTCGAGATCGCCGACGAGTCGAGCCGGGCGGTCGGCGACGAGATCGACATCATCGCCCGTGCTACCTCGAGCGACCCGGGGTCGTCGACCGGAACCCGCAAGCCCAGCCGGCGGCGTCGCGACCGGCGCCGGACCAGCGTGCCGAGCTGGGACGAGATCATGCTGGGCGGCACCTCGCACGACGAGTAGCCACCACGCGGGCGGCTCGTCGGAGAATCGACATCCTGGGGGTCCTGGGCCCCGCAATGTCGATTCCCGGGTCGCGCTGGCCTGCCCGACCCCGCGAGTGGCGCACGATGCCCCGATAAACCGGCGAAAGCGGGACACCTTGCGCCACTCGCGGTTCAGGTCAGCGCGACGGAACGCGGCCAGCGGAGCCGAGGCGGCGGTCCGGACGCGATCGATGTGCGCTGCGACCGCCTCCCTCTCCTACGTGTGCCGCAGACCCGACATGTCGCCAGCAGCCGGAGAATCGACATCGTGGGGGTCCTGGGCCCCGCAACGTCGATTCTCGGGTCCCTAGTCCGGGCCGGTGGCGACCGGTCGGCTCGAGTCGCAGATCCACTCGCTCCACGAGCCCGGATAGAGCGCGGCCTCGACCCCGATCAGATGCAGCGCCAGCACCTCGTGGGCGGCGGTGACGCCGGATCCGCAGTAGACGCCGACCGCGGCGTTCGGGTCGGCGGCCCCGAGTGCGGAGAAACGCGACCGCAGCGCCTCTGGAGCCTGGAAGGTGCCGTCCGCGGCCATGTTGTCGTCGGTCGGGGCGCTTACCGCGCCGGGGATGTGGCCGGCGACCGGGTCGATCGGCTCCTGCTCGCCGCGATAGCGCTCCGCCTTCCGCGCATCCAGCAGCACACCCTGGTCGGCAAGCGCGGCCGCTCCGGCGGCGTCAAGCACCGGCATCGAGCCGGGCGCGGCCACGAAGTCGCCGGCGAGCGGCTGTGCCGACTCGTTGCTCACCGGGCCGTCCGCGTCGACCCACGCCTGGTAGCCGCCGTCGAGCAGCCGAACGTCCTCGTGGCCGTGGTAGCGCAGCAGCCACCACGCCCTCGCAGCAGCACTGCCATCGCACTGGTCGTAGACGACGACCGGGTCGTAGCGGCGTACTCCGGCGACCCGCATCGCGGCTGCGAACCGCTCGGCGTCGGGCAACGGGTGCCGCCCGCGAGACCCGCCCGGATCGGACAGGTCCCGTTCGAGATCGATGTAGACCGCACCGGGGAGATGCCCCTGGGCGTAGACCAGCCAGCCCGGCGGACCGTTGAGCTCCCACCGCACGTCGAGCAGCGTGACCGACTCCCCGGAGGTGAGGAGCTCGCGCAGTCGCGCGACACCCACCAGGGCAGAAGACATCGACGCGGCCGTTGGGTGCATGGAACTCGATCTTGCACCACCGTCGCCCGCTCACACCACCCCGGGCCGATCTATGTTGGGCACATGCCGTCGGCGCAGGTCCTGGAGATCGCAGGTCGCGAGGTCAAGGTCACCAACCCGGATCGCGTGATCTTCACCGACGGCGGGCACACGAAGCTCGACCTGATCCGCTACTACGTCGCGGTCGCCGACGGCGCGCTGCGTGGCGTGACCGGGCGACCGATGATCCTCAAGCGGTTCGTCAAGGGCATCGACCAGGAGGCGTTCTTCCAGAAGCGGGCTCCGAAGAACCGGCCGGACTGGATCGAGACCACGACCCTGTCCTACCGCTCGGGCACGTCGGCCGACGAAGTCGTCGTACGCGACGCCGCCGGACTGGCCTATGTGATCAATCTCGGCTGCCTCGATCTCAACCCGCATCCGGTGCAGGCCGAGGACCTCGACCACCCCGACGAGCTGCGCATCGACCTGGATCCGGTGCCGGGGATCGACTGGCGGCAGATCCTCGACGTCGCGTACGTCGCCAAGGAGGTGCTCGAGGACCACGGGCTGACGGCGTGGCCGAAGACGTCCGGCTCGCGAGGGTTCCACGTCTACACCCGGATCGAGCCGAGCTGGGTCTATCGGGACGTACGGTTGGCCGCACAGTCGGTCGCCCGCGAGGTCGAGAACCGGGCGCCGGACATCGCGACCAGCCGGTGGTGGAAGGAGGAGCGCGACGGGGTCTTCGTCGACTTCAACCAGAACGCCAAGGACCGCACCGTCGCCTCCGCATACTCGGTACGGGCCCGGCCGGACGCCCGGGTTTCGACGCCGCTGACCTGGGACGAGGTCGCCGACTGCCGACCGGAGGAATACACCCTCCCGACGGTCCAGGAGCGCTTCGCGGCGATCGGCGACCCCTGGGCCGGCATGGACGGCACCGCCGGGTCGCTGCAGCCGCTGCTCGACCTGGCCAAGCGGCTCGGACCGGCCGAGAAGCCGCCGAAGGGGGTCGGCCGCCGGCAGCAGACGATGCCCCTGATCGAGATCGCCCGGGCCAAGACGAAGGACGAGGCGATGGCCGGGCTGGATCGCTGGAAGCAACGTCACTCCACGGTGGTCGGGCATCTGGAGCCGGCCGACATCCTGGTCGACGGCATGCGCGGCCGGAGCTCGATCTGGTATCGCATCCGGGTCAACCTGCGACACGTACCCGAGGCCGAACGCCCGGCACAGGAGCCGCTTGAGGTCGACTACGACCCGTGGGCGGGCCTGGTGCCACCGGAGGGCTGATCGGGCTGGCAGGATGTACGCCCGTGGCTGAGCTCGTCCTGTTCACCGGCACGATGGACTGCGGCAAATCGACCCTGGCGCTCCAGTTGTCGCACAACCACTCCGCTCGCGGCCGGGCCGGCCGGATCTTCACCTGCCGCGATCGCGCGGGCTCGGAGACCTTGTCCTCTCGGCTCGGGCTCAAGGTCGACGCGATCGAGGTGCGGCCGGACTTCGACTTCTGGGCGTACGTGATCCGCGACCTGACCCAGGGCGGCCGGATCGACTACCTGATCTGCGACGAGGCGCAGTTCTACACCGCCGAGCAGGTCGAGCAGCTCGCCCGGGTCGCTGACGAGCTCCAGGTCGATGTCTTCGCGTTCGGAATCCTCACCGACTTCCGTACGCGGCTGTTCCCCGGCTCGGCCCGGCTGGTGGAGCTGGCCGACCGGGTC
>DATFRX010000430.1:0-3545 GCA_035262905.1 Nocardioidaceae bacterium | reverse complement strand
GAGCATGACCGCGACCCAGCCGGCGACATGCCCGAGACTCATCGGCCCGGGACCATCCCAATCGACCACCCAGATGCTGTACGTCTCGGCCACCAGTGACACGGCGCTGAAGACCCCGATCAGGCTGAGCAACCACCCGATCGGATGCCGCGGATAGCGGGTCACGATCACTGCGCCCATCGCGGCGGCACCGATCGTCGCGATGGGGGCGAACGGCCAGCCGTGCTCGGCGATCGCGGCCTCCGAGAACAGCGATCGATACGCCGCAGTGATGGCGGTGTCCGCGATGCCGAGGAGCAGCGTGAACAGCGCGAGTGGCCAGGCGAACCGGGCGGCCATTTCAGTCCACCACCCGAGCCGGCTGTCGCGCGGGGACGCGGATCTCCAGCCGCGTCCCGGCGTTCGGTGCCGAGTGCAGCTCGAGGCTGCCGTCGACCGCGTCGACCCGGTCCCGGATGTTCGCCAGACCCGCGCCCGGCCGGACCTGGTCGAGGTCGAAGCCGCGGCCGTCGTCCTCGATCACGAGCTGAGTCGCTCCGTCGGCCGCGACGTCGATCTCGACGCGGGCCTGCTCGGCTTCGGCGTGCTTGGCGGTGTTCTGCAGCGCCTCCAGACAGCAGAAGTAAAGCGCCGCCTCCACGTCGGGCGCCGGCCGGCCGGCCGATCGAAACTCGACCGTGACCTGGAGCGTGCTGGCCGCGGTCGCCGACCGGAGTGCGGCCCCCAGGCCCTCGTCGATCAGGCGGTGCGGATAGATGCCGCGCGACAGCTGCTCGAGGGTTTCGAGGGCCACCTCGGCCGCGCTGGCTTGCTCGTCAAGCAGCCGAGCCGCTCGCTCCTCCGACTTGGCCAGCAGGTTCAGTGCCAGACGCAGGTTGACCGTGAGCGCCACCAAGTGCTGCTGAGCGCCATCGTGGATGTCGCGCTCGAGCCTGGTCCGCTCGTCGTCGTGCGCCGAGATCAGCCGGCGCCGTGAGCGCTGCAGCTCGTCGGCCCGCTCCGACAGCTGCTCCAGTCGATGCGCGAGCTCGGCCCGCAGCCGTACCGACCGGAGCACCAGACCGGCCTGCGCGGCCAATCCGGCGAACAGCCGCTCCTCGACCGAGGTCAGCGGCCGTCCTTCGTGCTCCTCGAGCCGGAGTACGCCGAGCAACTCGCCGTCCTGGCGAACGGCCAGCGCTCGCCGCCGCGGTCCAGAGGCATCCCGAGTGCCGTCCATCGGGTCGAACGGATCCGGCGGCTCGGCGACCGCGGCACTCCCTGCGGGCCAGGTCGCCGACAACGACATCCGTTCCGCGACGACCAGCCAGACCTGGGCCCACCGCGCTCCCGTCCCCTCCGCGAGGAGTTTCGACATCTCCGCCGGGATCTCGTCCCCGTCGTACTGACCGGTCGCCGTCTCAGAAAATCGGCGGAGTACGTCGTCCGGCGACGACGGCGTGCCATGCAATGCCCAGTTCGCCATCCGATCCAGGCGCGTCCGTACCGGCTCGAAGCCGAGCGCGACGACCGCCGTCGCGATCACGGACAGTCCGACGCTCGGCGTCCCCTCCTCGCCGAACAGACCACCCAGCCCGAGCGCGATCAGATAGGTGGACCCGACGAAAGCCACCAAGCCGGACAAGACGAGCAATCCGACACGGCGATCACGTCCTCCCCACCGGAGGCGTGGCGCGAGGGCGGCCATGTCGGGAGTCTGCGCAACGCCGCCCGGAGCCGTCGAGGGTCTTCCGACCCCCATGGGGGTGCGGCTAACCGCACGTCCAACCGTGGGGTCACCCGGGGGGTAGCCACCCCAGGCGTACGTCCAACCCCATGGGATCGGACTCGGCGCCGTCGTTACCTGTAGTCGGCTCGCCCGCAGGACCAGCCGCCCACAGGCAAGGAGCTTCCATGAGCACCATCATCACGCCCCGCCCTCCGACCACCTCGGCGGTGGCCCGGGCCGAGCACGTCAGCAAGCAGTACGGCGAAGGCGACGCGGCAGTCATGGCGCTCGACGACGTCAGCATCGGGATCAACGCCCGAGAGTTCACCGCCATCATGGGCCCGTCCGGGTCCGGCAAATCCACCCTGCTGCACGTCCTCGCCGGTCTCGACCGGCCGACGTCCGGCACGATCCACATCGGCGACGTCGAGCTCACCCGGCTCAAGGACAAGCAGCTCACGCTGTTGCGCCGCGACCGGATCGGCTTCATCTTCCAGGCATTCAACCTGCTACCCACCCTCACCGCGGCCGAGAACATCCGGCTGCCGATGAAGATCGCCGGCCGCAAGGTCGACGACCTCTGGTTCCAGACCGTGGTCGACAAGGTCGGCCTGACCGAACGGCTATCGCACCGTCCGACCGAGCTGTCCGGCGGTCAGCAGCAGCGCGTCGCGGCCGCCCGAGCGCTGGTCAGCCAACCGGAGATCATCTTCGCCGACGAGCCGACCGGCGCCCTGGACTCGCACTCAGGCACCGAGCTCCTCGAGTTCCTCCGGCAGGCCGTCGTGGAGCTCGACCAGACCGTGGTCATGGTCACCCACGACCCCAAGGCCGCGTGCTACGCCGATCGGGTGCTGTTCCTGTCCGACGGTCACATCGCTGACGAGATGCGGGACCCCTCCGACGAGTCCGTGTTCGACTACCTGAAGCACCTAGGGGACTGATCGATCATGTGGACCGCAACCGTGCGCAGCATGTTCGCGCACAAACTCAGGCTCGTCCTGACCACGGCGTCGATCGCGTTGGGCATCGCGTTCCTCGCCGGGACGTTCATCCTGGGCGACACGACCAAGCAGGCCTTCGACGATCTGTTCGCGAAGGTGTCGTCCGGCACCGACGCCGTCGTACGGGAGAAGGCTGCCTACAACCAGTCCGAAGGCGCCGGCACCGCCCGCGCGCCGATCGACGCCGACGTGCTCAACCAGGTCCGCACCGTCGACGGCGTACGCGACGCCGAGGGCATGTCGAGCGGCTACGCACTTCTGACCGACAACGACGGAGCGGCCATTCTGCCGTCCGGCGGATCGCCGACGATGGGCTACAGCATGCCCGCCGAGAGCCTCCGCGGTGACGTCACCATCCTGGACGGCGTCGCGCCGATCGGACCCCGCCAGGTCGCGATCGACGCCACCTCGGCCGAGGACAACGACATCGCGCTCGGATCGACGATCAAGATTCTCTTCAACGGACCGACCCGGGAGTTCACCGTCGTCGGAACGGTCGGGTACGGCGGCGAGAAGGACCTCGGCGGAAGCACGTCGGCGTACTTCGACCCGATCACGGCACAACGCCTCGTCGGGACGCCGGGCGCCTACGACCAGATCGACGTCAAGGCGATCGACGGGGTCAGCGATGCCGAGCTCGCCAGCCGGCTCGACTCGGTTGTGCCGCAGGGCACCGAGGCGGTCACCGGCGCGACCGTGGCCCAGGAGGCGTCCGACGCGGTGAACGAGGATCTGAAGTTCCTCAACATCCTGCTGGGCATCTTCGCGGCCGTCGCGCTGTTCGTCGGCTCGTTCATCATCTGGAACACCTTCACGATGACCGTCACCCAGCG
>DATFRX010000429.1:0-8662 GCA_035262905.1 Nocardioidaceae bacterium | reverse complement strand
GAGATGACCGACCTTCCTGCAGCTGTACGCGACCGGCTCGTGAGCGAGCTGATGCCGCCGCTGCTCACGCCACTGCGGACGCTGGAGGCCGACGGCGGTACGACTCGCAAGACCCTGTGGCGGATGTTCGACGGCGCGCTGGTCGAGTCGGTCCTGATGCGCTACCCGGACCGGGTCACGATGTGCGTGTCGAGCCAGGCCGGGTGCGGGATGGCCTGCCCGTTCTGCGCCACCGGACAGGGCGGACTGCAGCGCAACATGTCGGCCGGCGAGATCGTCGACCAGGTCCTGGCCGGCGCGAGGGCACTGGCGCGGGACGAGGTGCCCGGCGGACCCGGCCGGGTGTCGAACGTCGTGTTCATGGGCATGGGTGAGCCGATGGCCAACTACCGAGCCGTGATGGGCGCGGTTCGCCGCCTGGTCGAGCCGGCCCCGGACGGCTTCGGCATGTCGGCCCGGGGGATCACCGTGTCGACCGTCGGGCTGGTGCCACGGATGCGCCAGCTCGCCTCCGAGGGCCTGCCGGTCACGCTGGCCCTGTCGCTGCACGCGCCGGACGACGAACTGCGCGACGAGCTGGTCCCGGTCAACACTCGCTGGAAGGTCCACGAGGTCGTGGAGACCGCCTGGGACTACGCACACGCGACCAAGCGGCGGGTCTCGATCGAGTACGCACTGATCAAGGACGTCAACGACCAGGCCTGGCGGGCCGACCTGCTCGGCGACGTGCTCACGTCGTTCGGCGACTGGGGATGGGTGCACGTCAACCTCATCCCCCTGAACCCGACGCCGGGTTCGAAGTGGACAGCATCGCGTCCGGAGGACGAGGAGGAGTTCGTACGCCGGCTCCGCGTCAAGGGCGTGCCGACGACCGTACGCGACACCCGGGGGCGTGAGATCGACGGCGCCTGCGGCCAGCTCGCCGCGCAGCAGTGAGGCCGATGTCCGGCCTGCCCCGGCTCGTCGCCACCGACCTCGACGGCACCCTCCTGCACACCGACGGGACGGTGACCGCCCGTACCATCCGCGTCCTGCGTGACGTCGAACGCGCCGGTGTGCAACTCGTCGTCGTCACGGCTCGGCCGCCGCGCTGGATGCACGACCTGCTCGACGTGATCGGCGACCACGGCCTGGCCATCTGCGCCAACGGGGCGTACGTCTACGACGTGGTCGACCGCCGGATGGTGAGCGAACACCTCCTGACCCGCGACGTCGTGACCGAGATCGCGGCGGACCTGCGGCTGGCGCTGCCCGGGATCGCGTTCGCCGTCGAGCGGCGCGACGGCCCCGGACTCGAGCCGGACTATGTCGAGCGTCATCCGGTGCCGCCCGGCAGCCCGGTCGCGATGCTCGAGCAGCTGATCGACCCGGCGCCCGGCAAGCTGCTGGCGCGCCACGAGAAGCTCGATCCGCAGGAGTTCATCGATGCCGTGACCCGCGTGGTCGGCGATCGCGCCGTGGTTGCCTTCTCCGGGGCGGGCGGATTGGCCGAGATCAGTGCGATCGGCGTGACGAAGGCCGCTGCCCTCGCCGACTGGTGTCTCGGCCACGGCATCGAGGCGGCCGACGTCTGGGCGTTCGGCGACATGCCCAACGACGTGCCGATGCTGAGCTGGGCCGGCCGGTCGTACGCGGTGGCCAACGCACATCCCGAGGTGGCCGCGGTCGCGACCGATCGATGTGCGTCGAACGACGACGACGGCGTCGCGAGGGTGCTGGCCGAGGCGCTGGAGACCGATGTTCCACCACGTTGAGCTCTGGGTCGCCGACTTCACCGCCGCCGCGCCCCGATGGGAGTGGCTGGTGGGCGAGCTGGGCTGGCCGCGGCTGAGCACCTGGGCCAACGGCGCCTCGTGGGGCTCGTCGGACTCGGGCTACCTGGTCGTCGAGCAGTCGTCCGACGTACGCGGCGAGCTGCCGCATGACCGGCTGCGGCCTGGCCTGAACCATGTGGCGTTCAGCGCCGCCGATCGCGGTGTCGTCGACCGGATCGTCCAGGGCGCTGCCGATCACGGGTGGACCCTGATGTTCGGTGATCGCCATCCGTACGCGGGCGGACCTGAGCACTACGCCGCGTACCTCGAGGACGCCGACGGGTTCGAGGTAGAACTGGTTGCCCGCCGGCCCTGACCCGGTGCCAAACTGGAGCCATGGCGACTCCGACCACGTTTCCGACGTTCGTCTACGACGGCGACTGCGCGTTCTGCTCGTCGTGCGCGCGGTTCGTGCAGCGCTGGATCCCCACGCCGGCCCGAGTCGAGGCCTGGCAGCTGATCGACATCGCGGCGCTGGGGCTGACGGTTGAGGAGTGCGACGCCGCCGTGCAGTGGTCCACCTCGGCGACCCGGCACAGCTCCGGCCCGGAGGCGATCGCCGACCTGCTCAAGAGCAGCAAACCCTGGTGGCGGATCGCCGGCTACCTCCTGAGCCTGCGGCCGGTGCTGTGGGCCGCCTGGCCCGCCTACCGCTGGGTGTCGCGCAACCGCGACAAGATGCCCGGCGGGACCGCCACGTGCGCGCTGCCGCAGGCCGAGCGCGATCGGGCCGCCTGAATCGTCGGCTTGAGCCATTCAACCGGTCCGCATGGTCGCGGCGTCTGACGGGTAGAGACCTGGGCAGGCCGACGACGATGGGGAGCGCTCATGAGGCGGAATGTCGCCGACTACAGCGAGTTCGTGGCGATGCGATGGCCGTCACTGGTGCGCACCGCCTACCTGCTGACCGGCGATCACGGCCATGCTGAGGACCTGGCCCAATCCGCGCTGACCAAGTGCCTCATCGCGTAGGTGTTGAGCATGACCTTGCGTACGTAGGCATCGGCGGCCTCGCGCGCCCGCAGCCGCGGTCGCACGTCGGCCGGCCAGCGGGTCACGCCGGACTATGCGGCCGGCCAAGGACGTAGCCAGGCACTCACCATGGCGTTCACCGACGTCGGTGGGGTGGTCTACGCGCTCATCGACAGGGCGGATGAACAGGGACCATCGTGACCTGCTCGCTACCGGCGGGCGAGTGCCAGACGCAGGTGAGTGGTCTCAGGATGGCGACGGTGGACGGGAACACGGTCACCTATCGCGGCATCTTCTTCGCTAACCAGCGGCATCAGTGACCGGCTCGGCCGGGCGTTTCGGCCTACCTCTCGCCCGGTCGAAGCCGAGCCTGGCCCAATGCAGCGGCCGGACCCGTTCGAGGGGGAGGAAGGTCGTCATCGCGATCAGATGCGGCGCGAACGAGATCGTGATGGCGAGCCAGGTGACCAGATGGAACAGGTAGAAGTAGCCGACGATGTACGGCCGGATCCGGTCGTTGACGAAGAAGATGATCGGGCTCATCAGCTCAAACACGATGATGCCGACCTGGGACGTCTTGATCAGCCAGACATGGTCCAGCATCCAGTTGGACCACTCCGTACCCCGCCGGAGGATCGCCCAGGTCAGGCTCGTGCCCCACAGCCACTCGAGCCCGCCGAATCGGAGCTTGGCCCAGGCGGCGAGGAAGTACGTCGCGATCACCGCGAGCTGGATGACCCGGAACGCCCAGCCGGCCTTCTCCGACGTGGTCGGGTCGCCGTGTTTGGCGCGGCCGATCGTCGGCAGCAGTGCCAGCGCCACGAGGAACGCGAAGCGGTCGTGGTCGACCTTGCCGTAGCTGTTGAAGATCAGCATCCACTCGAAGTAGAGCAGGAAGATCGACCAGCCGAGCAGTCTCGGGAAGAGGCCGACGGCCGCGAGCGGCGACAGGATCAACAGGCCCCAGAAGCACACGTGGACGACGAGCGACGTGGGCTCCGGGAACGGCAGGATCTGGCCGATGTTGAGTGGCACGTAGAGCTCGGTCGGCACCGTCGACTTGAGCCGCGCCGCCTCGGAGTAGACGAGCACGTCCCAGACGATGAACAGGTACGCGAGGGTGCGGAACGCCGCGACCCGGCCGAGCGGCACGGGCGAGAACAGCCAGCGCATGAGCCGGTCGCCCAGGTTGCGGGGAGCGTCGGCGTCGGTGGTCCGGTCGGCGTCCGAGGTCATCTCTGCCACGAGACGACCTCCTCCGTGCTGGTGTTGCCGGTGGGCCGGCCGTTGTGCAGCTCGATCCACTCGATGACGATCCGGATCTGGTCGATCTGCGGCCGGTCCGGGAAGCGGTTGTGGTAGGACTCGGCCAGGTAGGCGAGCCGGTCCGGGTCGGCGTCGAACTTGTCGAGCTGCCCCTCGAGCTCGGCGCGACGCAGGCCGCTCAGACTCTCGGTGAACTGGAACTCCTCACCGGCGGAGTTCACGGCGTACATCTGGGTGTCGGCGACCGGCTCGTTGAGCTCGTGCGAGGTCGAATACATCCGGAACGGGCCGACCGGGAAGTCGTCGTCGTCGCCCCACAGCGTCCCGTAAAAGACCGCGGCCGCGAGTAACAGCGTGACGACGACCCGCGTCCGTCGCCCTGCCGTGCCCACGTCCACGCGGCGAGTTTAGGGGCGCTGGTCGGGGCGTCGGTGCTCAGGGCGCGCCGTGGCGACTCAGAACGGGGGACCGAGCCCGCAGCCCACCGGTCGCGCCGACGAAGCCGCCCTCCGAGTGTCCGACGAGGTCGGCCCCCGACGCCCCGTGGCGCCGAGGACCTCCTGCCTCGGATCAAAGCTCCCGACGTATGCGAAATCGGACAGATTCCATCAGAACATGCCGGACCGCGTGCCGACAAGCGGGTGGTGACCGGGTCGATCGGCGAGCTGTTCGACCTCGTCGCCGGCTGGCGCCACGACATGGATCCGGCCGATGCCGGGCCTCGAGGAGCTGGCTGCCGAAATTGACCGGTGCGTCAGGATGGGCGGTGAAACTCCCGTTGTCAGGCCTGATCTGGCCGGATGCAGCGACAGGCTGCTCTCTGTGATCAATCGGTGACAGAAATTTCCCGGAATCAGTAGCGCTCGGACCCCATTTGGGTGTTCCATACGTACTGTCGTGGCCGCCGGTGACCCGAGACGCCGGCGGCCACGGCCTTT
This sequence comes from Nocardioidaceae bacterium, assembly GCA_035262905.1. Classification (GTDB taxonomy): domain Bacteria; phylum Actinomycetota; class Actinomycetes; order Propionibacteriales; family Nocardioidaceae; genus DATFRX01. The sequence goes on along the minus strand of DATFRX010000429.1, from coordinate 3,672 downwards.
TCCGGGAGAAGTGCGACACCCTGGGTAGAGGCAACGAGTTAGGTTAGGCTAACCTAATCTGCATGGCCTCCCCGGAGACTCCGCTGCGCGCCGTCGACCTGGATCTCGGCTATCGCGGCGAGCGAGTCGTCCATGGCGCCACCCTCGAGCTGACCGCCGGCCGGGTGACCGCGCTGGTGGGTCCGAACGGCAGTGGGAAGTCCACCCTGCTGCGCGCGATGGCCCGGCTGCATGCCCCTGACGCGGGCGACGTGCTCCTGGCCGACGATTCGTCCGCATTGGCGCTGTCGCCGCGTGACTTCGCCCGCCAGGTGACCCTGCTGGCACAGAGCCGGCCGACTCCCACCGGGGTGTGTGTGCGCGAGGTGGTCGGCTACGGCCGGCATCCGCATCGGGCCCGGTGGCGGGGCGTTGATCCGCGCGGCGCCGAGGCTGTCGCATGGGCGATGGAGGTCACCGGCGTGACCGACATGGCCGATCGTCCCGTCGACGAGCTGTCCGGCGGCGAGCGGCAGCGGGTCTGGCTGGCGACGGCACTGGCGCAACGCACCCACACCCTGCTGCTGGACGAGCCGACCACGTTCCTCGATCTGCGCTACCAGGTCGAGACACTGGATCTGATCCGCGATCTGGCCGACGACCACGACGTCGCGGTCGGAGTCGTGCTGCACGACCTGGATCAGGCGGCTGCCGTCGCCGACGCGGTCGTGCTCCTCGACGAGGGCCAAGTACGTGCCGGTGGGGTGGCTCGTGACGTACTCACGCCCGAACTGCTCTCGGACGTCTACGGCATCCGCATCGACGTGTCCATCGACGCCGCGACCGACCAGCTCACGACGCATCCGATCGGCCGGCACAGCCTGCGGTCGCGCCGATCGGCCTGACCCACGACGCGACAGCCCCTCTCCCGTACGAGAAAGGTCATCTCCATGCGAACGACGCGTGCCGCCACGGCAGCGCTGATCAGCCTGGCCGCCCTCACCGCCTGCGGCTCCAGCGAGGACGACTCCGAAGGCTCCGACGGCGGCTCGGGCGGCGGGCCCGTGACGCTGACCGACTCGCGCGGTGAGCAGATCCAGCTCGACGCACCGGCCGACGAGGTGGTCGCGCTCGAATGGTCCGAGGCCGAGGACCTCGTCGCACTCGGCGTCATGCCGGCGGGAGTCGCCCAGGTCGAGGACTTCAAGACCTGGGTCAACACCGTGGCGCTCGACGAGGGCGTCACCGACGTGGGCCTGCGGTCCGAGCCGAGCATCGACGCGATCGCGGGACTGCAGCCGGACCTGATCATCACCGAGGCGGACCGGTCGCGCAGCCAGATCGACGACTTGGAGGAGATCGCGCCCGTACTCGTCACCGAGGGCTCCGACCAGAGTGACAACATCGGCCAGATGAAGACCAACCTCGAGATGATCGCCACCGCGGTGGGCGAGGAGGACACGGCCGATCAGCTGCTGGCCGACCTCGACGCCACCATCGCCGAGGGCCGGGAGGCGATCGAGGCGGCCGGGATGGCCGACGCCACGTTCGCCGCCGCCCACGGGTGGAGCGAGGGCGGCTCGGTGGCGATCCGGATGTTCGGCGAGGGCTCGCTGTTCTCGGACCTCGCCGAGGAGCTCGGGCTGTCCAACGCCTGGAGCGGCAAGGTCGACGAGTGGGGGCTGACCACGACCGACGTCGAAGCGATGACCCAGCTCGGCGACACCCACTTCATGTACATCGCTCCTGAGGACAACGTCTTCGCCGAGGCACTGCCGGACAACCCGATCTGGCAGGGTCTGCCGTTCGTCGAGCGCGGCAAGGTCTACGAGCTCGACGGGGGTACGTGGGCGTTCGGCGGTCCCAAGTCGAGTGAACAGGTCGTCGCCGAGATCGTGGGAGCCGTCACGTCGTGACGCTGGTCGAGTCCTCGACCGCCGGGCGGACCGGCCAGGGACCGGCCCGAGCCGGATCCGGATGGTCCGCGGCCGCGGTCCTGGTCGTGGCGCTCGGGCTGGTCGCCGCGATCGCGGCCGTGCACGTCACGCAAGGGACCTCGACGGTCAACGCACCGGACCTGCTGCGGCTGCTCGTCGGGCGCGGCGACGCCGAGACGCAGGCGGTGTTCACCGCGTCCCGGCTCCCGCGGATGCTGGCCGGCCTCGTCGTCGGCTTCGCGCTCGGCCTCGCCGGGACGCTGCTGCAGTCGATGACGCGCAACAGCCTGGCGGCGCCGGACACGCTCGGGGTCAACGACGGTGCCTATCTGGCGGTCGTGGCCTCCGCGGTTTTCATCGGCGGGCTGTCTCCGCTGCAGTCGGCCGGGGTCGCGATGCTCGGCGGCTTGCTCGCGGCCGGGCTCGCGATGGCGGTCTCGGCCGGTGGCGCCTCAGGTACGACGCGGCTGATCCTCGCCGGATCAGCCACCGCGATGGCGATGCTGGCCATGACCAACACGCTGCTGCTGATGAAGCCCGAGGAGACGCTCGGTCTGTACGCATGGGGGAGGGGGTCGCTGGCGCAGACCGGCCTCGAGCGCATCGGGTACCTCGGGCCGATCGTCGCCGTCGGTCTGGTCCTCGCCATGTTCATGGCGCGCCGGCTCGATCTGCTCGCGCTGGGCGACGACGGCGCGGCCGTGCTCGGGGTCCATGTCCGGCTGACCCGTGCGGCGGCGGTCGTGCTCGCCGTACTTCTGGCCGCGGCTGCCGTGACGGTGGCCGGTCCGCTCGCGTTCGTCGGTCTGTGCGCGCCGGCCATCGTGCGGTTGATGTCACGGCGGGTCGGCGGCCTCGGTGCACATGTCTGGCTGCTGCCGGTGAGCGGCGCGGTCGCGTGCGTCGTCGTTCTGGCGTCCGACCTCGTCGTACGGGCGTTCCTCACCGGTCCGTACGGCTCGGAGATGCCCACTGGGGTCGTAACGGCGATCTTCGGGGCGCCGTTCCTGATCTGGCTCGCGGCGCGACATCGCGGGTCGTCGCCGGCGCGCAGCTCACCATCGTCGCGACGGGGTGCGCTGCGGGGGCGGCTCGGCTTCGCGGTAATCCTGACGATCGCGGGTGTCGTCACGCTCGGATCGATGGCGCTCGGCCTGCTGCTCGGCGACACCGCCCTGTTGCTCGGCGACCTGACGAACTGGCTGACCGGCCAGTCGGGTCCGGCGATCACGTTCCTGCTCGACAGCCGGCTGCCCCGGGTGCTCCTCGGCGTACTCGCCGGCATCGCGCTCGCCGTGGCCGGGACTACCGTGCAGGCCGTCTGCCGCAACCCGCTCGCCGAGCCCGGCATCATCGGCGTCACCGCCGGCGCATCGGTCGGCGCGGTCGGCCTGCTCGTGCTCGTGCCGAGCGCCGGTGTGGGCATGATGGCCGGCGTCGCGGGTCTCGGCGCGTTCCTCGCCTTCGCGGCCGTCTATGGCCTGGCCTGGCGCGGCGGTCTCGACTCGGACCGGCTGGTCCTGGTCGGCGTCGGCATCGGCTTCCTCGGCGCCTCGATCACGGCCGTCCTCGTGCTCGAGGACACCATCCTGTCGGCCCAGGCGATGACCTGGCTGTCGGGATCGACTTACGCCCGCGGGCTGACCGACGCGATCCCGGTCGCCGTCGCGCTCGTACTCCTGCTGCCGGTGCTGGCCTTCGCGACGCGTGAGCTCGATCTGCTGTCGCTGGACGACGACACGCCGCGGGTGCTCGG
>DATFRX010000428.1:0-4515 GCA_035262905.1 Nocardioidaceae bacterium | reverse complement strand
GCGGGTCGCTGGTAGCGCTGGATCGTCTCGGACTGGAACGACATCAGGATCAGGACCAGCCAGGGTGCGGCGACGGCCAGTCGGGCGCCGTTGACCGTCCACGCCTGTCGCGACTCGAGCTCCGAGCGGGTACGGGCGTCGTCGCGGAGGAAGCCCGACAGGGCTCGCAGCATCCGGCCCAGGTCGCCGCCGCCGACGTCCCGCGCGATCCGCAACGCCTCGCAGACCCGGTCGCCGACGGGATCCGCGAGCCGCTGCTTGAGCAGGTCGAGACTGTCGCCGAAGCGGCCGCTGGCGTGGTAGTCACGACCGAACTTGACGAACGGCTCCCGCAACGGCTCCGGCCCCCGAGCGCCCAACTGGGTCAGCGCCTCGGGCAGCGAGAGCCCGGCTCGCACCGCCGACGCCAGGTTGTCGACCGCCTCCGGCCACAGCTCTGCGAACTCGCGCTGCCGCCGGCGGGCCCGACCCTTGAGCACGGCGGTCGGCAGGTAGCCGCCCAGGCCCGCGAACACGATCGCCACCGGAAGTGTCTGCGAGACCGCCAGCATCACCAGGCCGCCCCCGACTGCGCTGGCGACGCTCAGCGACACCACGCCGCCCGGTGTGACGCCCTCGACACCGGCGCGCTGCAGCAGGCCACGCAGTCGCGGCTCGCCGGGCCGCCGATCATTCCGCCAGCCGTCGCCGGTGGCCGCGAGCCAGATCAGGAGCAGGCCGGCGCCGAGCAGCAGACCGAGCAACGCTCCCATGTCAGGCCGGCCTTCCGGTCGGAGCGCCGGCGCCGGACGGCATGCCCTCGCGCGTGTCGTCGGCCGGCTCGCCGCCAAGCAGCCGCCGCAGGTCGATACCCCGCCGGGCGAACCGCTCCGGCCGTGGCGGCATCCCGGCGAGCCGTCGCAGCCGTTCGTCGTCGCGTACGAACATCGGCTCAGTCTCGATCAGGTCGTTCTCGACCCGGCCGGGAACGGCGACGATCTCGTCGATCCGTCGCATCCCGCTCACGTCGATCGAGAGATGGACGACCAGGTCGACGGACGACGCCACAGTGGGTACGACGAACCGAGAGCCGATGTTCTCGCCCGCAAGCAGCGGCAGGGTGCACATCTTGACCAGCGCCTCGCGTGCGGAGTTGGCGTGGATGCTGGCCATGCCCGGCAGACCCGCGTTGAGCGCCAGCAGCAGATCGAGACACTCCTCGGCACGTACCTCACCGACGATGATCCGCGACGGACGCATCCGCAGCGCCTGTTTGACCAGCTCTCGCAGCCGGATCTCGCCGGTGCCCTCGAGCCCAGCCTGGCGAGTCTGCATCGCCACCCAGTCCGGATGCGCGAACTTCAGCTCGAAGACTTCCTCTGCCGACACAACCCGATCGGCGCCGGGGATCGCGGCAGCGAGGCAGTTCAGCAGAGTGGTCTTCCCGGCCTGGGTGCCGCCAGACACGACGACGTTGAGGCCCGCGATGACCGTGGCGCGCAGGAACGCAGCCGCCTGGGCATTGAGCGTGCCCAGCGAGACCAGGTCGTCGAGATTGTGCGCCCGGGCGACGAACTTGCGGATGTTGACCGCGGCGAAGTCACGGGAGATCCCCTCGAGGACGACATGCAGCCGATGCCCGCCGGGCAGCAGCGCGTCGACGAACGGCTGACTGCGATCGAGCCGCCGGCCGCTCGTCTTGAGCATCCGCTCGACCAGCTCGCGCACCTCGTCGCCGGTGAGGATCGTCGGGGTCAGCTCGTGGCGACCATGCCGGGCGACGAATACCCGCGACGGCTCGTTGATCCACACCTCTTCGACCGACGGGTCATCCAGGTAGCGCTGGAGCGGCCCGAATCCGGCCACCCGCGCGACGAGGTCGTCGACCAGCGCCGGCAGATCCTCCAGCGGCGCCACCGCACCGGTCAGACTCCGCTCGTCATGCGCCTACGCGACACTCTCCGCAATCCGGCGTACGGCGGCAGCGTCGCGCTGTGGGTCCACACCGGAGTCGCGTACCCGCAGCCGCACCTGCTCGGTCAGTCCGGTCGCGAAGCCGTCGGCCGGCGCACGCGCACGCCATGCCGAGTCAGCGCTCGTCATGCCAGCCCACCCCAAATGGTCGGTCCCCGAGCGCCCCGAGCGCCCATTCGGCTTCGGACGTTTGTCCGCTTTGCGCCCAGAGTCTGGCACCGAACCGACCCGCGGTCTACCCCGAGATCAGGGCTGTGGACAACCGCCGACGAGCGTAGTCAGGCGGCTACTGGCTCTTCTCGGCGTGGCCGCCGAACTCGCTACGCATCGCGGACAGAACCTTGTCGGTGAACTCGCCGAGGCCGCGCGACTCGAAGCGCTGGTGGAGTGCCGCGGTGATGACCGACGCGGGTACGCCCTCGTCCACCGATGCGAGCACGGTCCAGCGGCCTTCGCCGGAGTCGGACACGCGACCGGCGAAGTCGTCGAGATTCGGCGACCGGGCCAGGGCGTCGGCGATCAGGTCGACCAGCCAGGATCCGATGACCGAGCCGCGGCGCCAGACCTCGGCGACCTCGCCGACGTCGATCTCGTACTGGTAGGCCTCGGGATCGCGCAGCGGTGTGGTCTCCGCGTCGATCTCCTGGGTTCGCATGCCGATGTCGGCGTTCTTGATGATGCTGAGGCCCTCGCCGATGGCCGCCATCATCCCGTACTCCACGCCGTTGTGGACCATTTTGACGAAGTGCCCGGCGCCGTTCGGACCGCAACGCAGATAACCGTGTGGCGCCGTGCCGTCCTGCCGGGTCCGTGCCGGTGTCGGCTCGGCGCTCCCCTCGCCCGGTGCAATGGTCTTGAAGATCGGGTCGAGCCGCTCCACGACGTCTTCCTCGCCGCCGATCATCAGGCAGTAGCCGCGGTCCAGACCCCAGACGCCGCCGCTCGTCCCGCAGTCGACGTAGTGGATCTGCTCGGCGCTCAGGCGCTTGGCCCGTGCGATGTCGTCGCGGTAGTACGAGTTGCCGCCGTCGATCACCACGTCGTCGGGCTCCAGCAGCGGGACCAGCTCGTCGAGGGTCTGGTCGACGATCGCGGCGGGCAGCATCAGCCAGGCGGCGCGCGGCTTGTCGAGCTTGGCGACGAACTCCTCGAGCGAGCTCGCTCCGGTCGCCCCTTCGCTCTCGAGCTGCTTCACGGCATCGGCATTCACGTCGTACACGACGCAGCGATGTCCGTCGCGCATCAGCCGGCGCACCAGGTTGGCGCCCATCCGGCCGAGTCCGACCATGCCGAGCTGCATCGGCCTGTCAGTTGCCATGTCACTCTCCTCCTGTCGGAGCCAGGACGCCGGCGCCGACGATGCCAGCCTCGTTGCGCAGTTGCGCCGGTACGACCTGGGTCCCCAGCTCGATCCGGGGAAGGAACTTGTCGGCCTTCTTGCTGATCCCGCCGCCGATGATGATCAGTTGCGGCCAGAGCAGCTTCTCCACGAGTTCAAGGTACTTCTGCAATCGGTGGGCGTATTGCTTCCAGGACAGGTCCTCGTGCTCGCGTACCGACTCGGCCGCCCAGTCCTCGGCGTCGCCGTGATGGAGCGGGAGGTGACCGAGCTCGGTATTCGGGACGAGTACGCCGTCGACGAAGAGCGCGCTGCCGATGCCGGTGCCCAGAGTGACCATGACGACGACTCCGGAGGCGTCCCGGCCGGCGCCGTATCGCACCTCGGCGAGGCCCGCGGCGTCGGCGTCGTTCACCACGGTCACGGCGCGGCCGGTGGTCCGCGAGAAGAGCTCGACGGCGTTCACACCGATCCAGGCGTGGTCAATGTTCGAGGCGGTCTCGACGACGCCGCCGCGGATCACTGCGGGCATGGTGATGCCGGCCGGGCCGTCGACGCCGATCTTGTCGAACAGCTCCGCAACCACGTCGGCCACTGCGTCCGGGGTCGCCGGGGACGGCGTGAGCAGCCGGACCCGTTCGGTGGCGAGATCACCCTGCGCGACGTCGACCGCCGCGCCCTTGATGCCGGTGCCGCCGATGTCGACACCGATCACCGACCCGGATTCGGTGGCGACCGTCATGGCTGGCTCCCTGCGTGACATTGATGCCGTGTCCGATCGCCATGCTAGGTACCGCACCTGAGACCGGCCATGAGCCGAAGGTCCCTGGTCGTCGGGTCAGCCGGCGGCGTTGACGCCGATCAGGATCCCGACCAGGTAGGTGGCGCCGGCGGCGATCGCGCCGAAGCAGAGCTGACGGACCGCGCCGCGCCACCACGGCTGCACCGTGAAGGTGGCGGCGATGGCGCCCGCGAGCAGCAGACCGGCGGCGCCGACGACCAGCCCGGCGGTGAGTGAGGCGAAGCCCAGGAGGTACGGCAGCAGCGGGATGACCGCGCCGATGGCGAACATGAGGAACGACGAGATCGCCGCGAGTCTCGGGGACGGCTTCTCGGTCGGGTCCATGCCGAGCTCGTGGGTCAGGTGGACCAGCGTCGCGCGATCGACGTCGGAGTGCACGTCGTGAGCGGCAGCGAGCGCGGTCTGCTCGGTCATTCCCATC
>DATFRX010000427.1:0-10100 GCA_035262905.1 Nocardioidaceae bacterium | reverse complement strand
ATGTGCGCTCGGGAGGACCTCCGAACAGCGTGGAGGCCAACCGTGCAGTCGTATCGTCGCAGTACCCGCCGGCGGAGTAGCCGGATTCCCCATCTCAGACGCCGGCGAAACGGCGTACTCGCGGGCGCGGCAGCCGCCGTTCTCGCCATCGGATTCGCCCCCGCCGAGGGTGCCGAGGAAGAGGACCCGAGAGAGGGTCTCGCACCGGGTTACCTCGACTGGACGTCGGCGAGCAGCAACATGGAGCTCGCTGACAACGACCCGCGGGTCGCGCCGTTCGACGCCCCGCCGGGAAACTTCGGCTTCGTCAACTCCGACCTGGCGTTCTCCGGCGACAACGCCATCGTCGGCGGCTTCAACGGCTTCCAGGTCTACGACATCTCCGACGCCGCGAACCCGACGCTGCGTTCGGCGTTCGTCTGCCCCGGTGGGCAGGGCGACGTGTCGGTCTACGGCGACCTGCTCTTCATGTCGGTCGAGGAAACCCGCGGCCGGATCGACTGCGGCAGTCAGGGTGCGCCGGGGGCCGTCAACCCCGATCGCTTCCGCGGTGTTCGGATCTTCGACATCAGCGACATCGACAACCCGGTGCAGCTGCCCGGCGTACAGACCTGTCGCGGGTCGCATACGCACAGCATCGTCACCGACCCCGACGACCCGAACAACATCTACATCTACAACTCCGGGACGTCCGGCGTACGCCCGGCGGCCGAGCTGGCCGGGTGTGAGAACGCCGCGCTGACCCAGAGCCCGGTCACGACCGGCAACCCGACCCAGTGGCGGATCGACGTGATCAAGGTCCCGTTGGCCGCACCGGAGACGGCGTCCATCGTCAGCCAGCCGCGGATCTTCACCGACGCGGCGACCGGCGCCTTCAACGGGCTGCAGAACACCCTGCCGGGAGCGCAGCACCCATCGGGCACCGCCTACAGCCCGCTGCCGAACACCAACACCTGCCACGACATCACGTCGTTCCCCGCGGGTGAGCTGGTGGCCGGCGCCTGTCAGGGCAACGGCATCCTGCTCGACACCTCCGACCCGGTGAACCCGGTTCGCCTCGATGCGGTGTCCGACCCGAACTTCTCCTACTGGCACTCCGCGTCGTTCAACAACGACGGCACCAAGGTGCTGTTCACCGACGAGTGGGGCGGCGGCACCAGTGCCCGCTGCCGCGTCACGGACAAGCCCGAGTGGGGCGCGGACTCGTTGTTCGACATCGAGGACGGCGACCAGATGACGTTCGGCAGCTACTACAAGATGCCGGCGGCTCAGACCACCCAGGAGAACTGCGTCGCGCACAACGCCTCGATCGTCCCAGTGCCGGGTCGCGACATCCTGGTCCAGGCGTGGTACCAGGGCGGCGTCTCGGTGATCGATTTCACCGACACCGAGAACCCGCAGGAGATCGCGTTCTTCGACCGTGGCCCGATCAACTCACCCAGCCCGACCGGACTCAACCTCGGTGGCCTGTGGTCGACGTACTGGTACAACGGCATGATCTACGGCACCGAGATCGCCCGCGGCTTCGACACCTATCGGCTGCTGCCGAGCGACATGTTGTCGGAGAACGAGATCGACGCGGCGAGCGAAGTCCAGCTCGACGAGTTCAACAGCCAGAACCAGCCGATGATCGAGTGGGACCCGAGCTTCAACGTGGCCGGTGCCTACTTCGACCAGGCGGTGCGCGCTGACACTCTCGGCGACAAGACCGAGTCGAAGGTCGGCCGGCACCTGGCGCAGGCCGAAAAGCTGGACGGCAAGGGCGAGACCGCCTCGGCCGTCGACCAGCTGAACAATGCGAGTCGCGTGCTCGGCGACTCCGACCTGAAGGACGCGATCGACGACCTGGCGGCCTCGCTGAACTGAGGCGCCACCGATCTTGAGGGATCGGGGTAGCGATGGCTACCCCGATCCCTCAACATTCGTCCGCGCCCGGCTATCGAGGACAATGGGTCGGCACCGGGCGGCCGGCTGTCCAAATCGCATGGCGTGCTGCGACGTAGTCATGAGGGCCGCGTGGGTGCGGCGACGATGACGAAGTCGGAGGTGCCATGCCTCAGTACATGTTGCTGGTGTACCAGGAGGACGTCGACGAGGCCGAACAGGCCGTACGCGAGCAGACCCTGCCGCTGTTCGTGGAGCTGCACCGCAGCCTGAAGGACGCCGGGCTGCTGGTGAGTGTCCAGCGGCTGCACTCGCCGGAGAGCGCGACCTCGGTCCGGGTACGCGACAGCGAGACCGAGATCACCGACGGTCCGTTCGCGGTCACCAAGGAGATCCTGGCCGGCTACTACATCTTGGAATGCGACGATCTCGACGAGGCGCTGAAGCAGGCCGCCCGGGTGCCGGCTGCCGCGTTCGGCACCGTCGAGGTGCGCCCGATGATGCCGGCCGCCGAGTGGCTCGAACGGGCGCGGGAGGCCGGCGCCGTCGTGCCCGACGAGGCGGTCGAAGATATGGCATGAGCGGCGTTCACCCGGCCGACCCGGTCGCGGGCGCGATCGCGGAAACCTTCCGCGACGAGCGCGCGATCGTGCTGGCGACGCTGATCCGGCAGTCCGGCGACTTCCAGGTGGCCGAGGACGCCGTGCAAGAGGCGTTCGAGTCGGCGCTGACCGTGTGGCGGCGGGACGGGATCCCGGACAGTCCCGGGGCCTGGATCACCACGGCGGCCCGGCGGCGCGCGATCGACCGACTGCGCCGGGACCGCTCGGTGGCCGATCGCGCCGAGCGGCTGGCCGACCTGATGCGCCTGGATTCCCGGCACGAGGAGGTGCCGTCCATGGACGATGAGAGCTCGCTGGTCGACGACCGGCTGCGACTGATCTTCACCTGCTGCCATCCGGCCCTGGCGATGCCGGCCCGGGTGGCGCTCACCCTGCGTACGCTCGGCGGACTCACGACCGGCGAGATCGCGCGGGGATTCCTGGTCGCGGAGCCGACCATGGGCAAGCGGATCGTTCGGGCCAAGCGCAAGATCGCCGAGGCGCACATCCCGTACCGGGTGCCGCCCGACGAGGAGCTACCCGACCGGCTGCGCGGCGTCATGCGGGTGGTCTACCTGATCTTCAACGAGGGGTACGCCGCCACCGGTGGCGACCGCTTGGTCCGCGAGGAGCTCTGCGAGGAGGCGATCCGGCTCGCCGAGTTGCTGTGCCGGTTGATGCCCGACGACGCCGAGGTGTGGGGACTGTCGGCGTTGATGCTGCTCCACGACGCACGACGGGCCGCTCGGGTGGATGCGGCCGGCCGTTACGTGGCGCTCGGCGACCAGGATCGGTCGTTGTGGGACCAGGATCGGATCCGGGAGGGCCTCGCCCGGCTCGAGCATGCTGTGCGCAGGCGACGTCCCGGCGAGTATCAGCTGCAGGCCGCGATCACCGCGCTCCAGATCCAGGCGCCCGACACCGAGAGCACCGACTGGGCGCAGATCGCCGACCTGTACGGCGCGCTCGGCAGGCTCACGCCGTCGCCGGTCGTCGAGCTCAACCGCTCGGTCGCGGTCGGGCTGGCCGAGGGGCCTGCGGCGGGCCTGACGCTGCTCAAGCCGCTGCTGGCCGATCCGGCGCTCGAGCGCTACCAGCCGCTGTATGCGGCGCATGCCGAGCTGCTGACTCGCGCCGGTGACTCCGCCGGCGCCGCTCGGGCGTACGAGCGGGCGATCGCACTGAGCGAGAACGAGGTCGAGCGGTCGGAGCTGGAGCGAAGGCTGGCCGCCCTGGCGACCGAATAGACGAATCCTCGCCGGGCTGTCCAAACGGCCCGACGCGCTGCGACGTCTTGTCGAGACCGCCGATCCGGGCGGCGAATCGACAAGGAGGACGTCATGTCCAACTCACAGCACACGACTGTCGAGGCACCGGCCGACCCGCGCCGCTGGTGGGCGCTCGCGCTCCTGTGCGGTGCCTTCTTCATGGTGATCCTCGACGCCAACATCGTGGCGGTGGCGCTGCTCTCAATCGACGCCGATCTCGGCTTCACCGAGCAGGGGCTGCAGTGGGTGCTGAGCGCCTACCTGCTGAGCTTCGGCGGACTGCTACTGCTCGGCGGGCGGGCGGCCGACCTGCTCGGGCGCCGCCGACTGTTCATGATCGGTGTCGCCCTCTTCACGGCCGCCTCGCTGCTCTGCGGCCTGGCCTGGTCGCCCGGCGCGCTGATCGGCGCTCGTGCGTTCCAGGGCATCGGGGCGGCGATCATGACACCGACCGCACTCTCGATCGTCTCCACGACGTTCCCCGAGGGCGCCGAGCGCAACAAGGCGCTGGGCATCTGGGGAACGATGGGCGCCTTCGGTGCCACCGCCGGCTACCTGATCGGCGGCCCGCTGGTGGACGGGGTGGCCTGGGAGTGGATCTTCTTCATCAACTTACCCGTAGGACTCGGCGCGCTGGCGCTGTCGCCGGTGCTCCTGCGGGAGAGCCGGGCCAGCCTGGCGAAGCGCAGCTACGACCCGGCCGGCGCCGTGACGATCACCGGTGCCTTGCTGCTGCTGGTCTACGCGCTGGTCGAGGCGCCGGACGTGGGATGGGGCGACGCCCAGACCCTGCTGCTCGGCGCGGCCTCGGCAGTACTCCTGGTCGCCTTCGTCCTGATCGAGTCGCGCCACCCGGCGCCGTTGGTCCCGTTGCGGCTGCTTCGCTCGCGTACCCGGGTCGGCGCCAACCTCGTGATGCTCCTGTTCGGCACGGTCGCCTTCGGCATGCCGTTCATCCTGACGCAGTACGCACAACAGGTGCTCGGCTTCTCGGCGGTCAAGTTCGGCACCGGCTTCGTAGTCACTCCGATTGCGGCCGCGGCCGGCATGATCGTCGCCCAGGCCGCAGTGCAGCGAGTCGGCTTCCGCCCGGTCGCAGCGACCGGCATGGCGCTCCTGGGCGCGGGGTCGCTGGTATTCACCCAGGTGTCGGTGGACGGCGGCTACCTGAGCGACATGTTCCTCGGTCTGATCCTGTTCGGCGTCGGCATCGGCCCGGTCTTCGCCACCGCAACGATCGCCGCGCTGGCCGGCGTGTCCGAGCGGGAGTCCGGCATCGCGTCCGGCCTCAGTAACACCGCCTTCCAGATCGGTGGAGCGCTCGGCGTCGCGATCGTCTCGACGGTCGCCGTCTCCCGCTCCGATGACTTCCTGACGGCGAACCAGGGCGCGAACCCACTCCAGGTGCTGACCGAGGGATTCCAGTCCGCGTTCGTCGCCTGCGTGGTGCTGGCCGGGATCGGCGTCGCACTGGCGCTCACCCTCCTGGGCCGGCCCCGGACCACGACGTCAGACGAGCCCGAGGAGCAGCAGCTCGAGCCGGTCGCCGCGGCGAGCGCATCCGAATGAGCCATCCAGATAACGACAAGAGAGAAGGACAGAACCGATGACCGATCGTCTTGCAACCAAGGAACACCCGACCGTGTCCCGCGAGGACTGGCAGGCGGCGCGCGACGCGCTGCTGGCCGAGGAGAAGGAGCACACCCGTCGCGGCGACGAGCTCGCCCGCAAGCGACGCGAGCTTCCCTGGCTGCCGGTCGACAAGGACTACCGGCTGGACACCGACGAAGGGGAGCGGACCCTGGCCGAGCTCTTCGACGGTCGCTCCCAGCTGTTGATCTACCACTTCATGTTCGGGCCGAGCTACCAGGCGGGGTGCCCGATCAACTCGTCGATGGTCGACGGCTTCGACGGACTCGTGCCGCACCTGCACGCCCGCGACCTGACCATGATGCTCGTGTCCCGGGCGCCGTTGCCGAAGCTGCAGGCGTACAAGCGGCGCATGGGCTGGAGCATGCCGTGGGCGTCGTCGGCGAACAGCGACTTCAACTTCGACCTCGGGGCATCGACGACCGAGGAGAAGCTGCGCGCCCAGCTGCAGCAGATCGCCGGCCGGGAGGTCCAGGTCGCCGACGCGGTCGAAGGGCTGCCGTCGATCGCGCATCGCAACGCGGCCGCCTGTGGCACCGACGTCCTGAGCTACATCTGCGAGAACCCGATGGTGAGCGCATTCACCCTCCAGGACGGGGTCGTCTACCAGACGTACACGACGACCTGGCGTGGGCTCGAGTTCATCATGGGCTACTACCCGATCCTCGACCGGACGCCGAAGGGACGCGACGAGGGCGCCGACGACTGGCAGGCCTGGATCCGGCGCCACGACGAGTACGGCCTGTCCTGACGGCAGGCGTCGGGGTAGCGTCAGGAAATCGCTGACCACGTGGGACGTACGCTCTCGATCGTCGGCCTGGGAGGGTCGACGGCGAGAGTGTCCACGAGCCTGGCCGCGCTGAAGCTCGCCCTCGACGGAGCGAAGAGCGCCGGCGCCGAGACCCAGCTCCTCGACATCCGCGAGCTCGACTTGCCGATGTACGACTCGGACACCCGCCGGCCGACCGAGGCGGCCAGCAGGCTGATCGAGACGTGCTACGCGGCCGACGGCATGCTCTGGGCCAGCCCGATGTACCAGGGCACGATCTCGGGAGCGTTCAAGAACGCACTCGACTGGCTGCACCTGCTCGGCGACCGTGATCCGGCCTATCTCAGCGACAAGGTGATCGGGCTGATCAGCGCCGCGGGCGGCACCCACGGCCTGCAGGCGATCATCACGATGGAGTTCGCCGCCCGATCGCTTCGCGGCTGGACCGTCCCGTACGTGGTGCCGGTGGCGGCGGCGTCCCGGGTCTTCGACGTCGACGGCCAGGTCCGGGACCACGGCATCGGCCGGCAGCTCCAGACGCTCGGCGAGGAGACCGTGCGGGTCGCCGAGAAGTTCGCCCTCGATGCGTCGGCGCACCGCGGCGCCGAGTGCGAGCGCGCTGCCGAGCGGGTCGCGCTGTCCGGCTAATCGGCCACTACGTCGAGCTCGACCTGGCGGCCGAGTGCCGGCACGTCGAGGTGGTCCCGGCGAGCGAACGAGAGCTTCGACCCGGCGCTGAGGTCGCGCAGCGTCGAGGTCACCCAGACCTCGCCCATCGGAGCGCGATCCGCGACGGCCTGGGCGACCGCCACGCCGTCGCCGGCGATGTGAGCGCCACTGCGCTCGATCTCGGCAACGTGCAGACCCACCGACAGATGCACATTGGCCGAGGCCGCCCGATGGACTGTCGCAAGCGCGCAGCGCACCGCGCGCCCGGGCCCGTCGAAGGTCGCGAGCACGCTCCCGTCCGCGGCAACGGCGGGAACCCCGCGGTGTTCCTCCACGGTCGCCTGCACAATGCCGCGTACCCACGCCAGGTCGATCGGATCCTTGAGCCGCACGGCGAGCAGCGTCACCAGGGACGAGTCGGTCGGCGCCGCGGACCCGAGCCCGCGTACGAAGTCTTCGACCGGATCGAGGATCTGGTCCGGATCGACGGCGACGAAGTGGTCGGTGCCGTCGAGCTCGATGAATCGCGCCCCTGGGATGCGTTCGGCGAGGTATCTGCCTTCGGCGACGTGGGAGTCGATGTCGTGGCGGCGATGCAGCACGAGGGTCGGCGCTTGGACGGCGCTGAGGGTGTCCCGCACGTCGACCATCGAGTTCATCTCGATCAGCGCCCGTGCGGCGCCGGGGCTGATGGCCGCGCGGCAGCGCTCTCCCCACCACGTCGCGAGCTCCTCGTCGGCGTTGGGGCACATGTGGCGCATGTCGGCTTCCCACCCCCACTCCTGCTCGATCTGCGCGGCGTACGCGGCTCGCTCCTCAGGACCAGCAGTCCACGGGTAGTCCGGCGCCCAGAGCCGTCTCGCGTAGCTCGAGTAGAGGACGAGCGCGCGGACCCGCTCGGGGTAGCTGGCCGCGTAGAGGATCGCCATCGGCCCGCCCTCGGAGTAGCCGAAGAGCACGGCCTGCTCGGACCGGGTGGCGTCCATGACGGCCGCCACGTCGCCCATGCGGGTCTCGAGGTCGGGGAGGGAGCCGGGCCGATCCGACATTCCGGTGCCGCGCTTGTCGAACCTGATCAGCCGGGAGAACGTGCCGAGTCGATGCAGGAAGTGCGCGTGCCGTCGTTCGGTCCAGTCCAGCGTGAGGTGCGAGACGAAGCCAGCGGCGAGTACGAGGTCGACCTCGTCCGAACTGCCGGTGACCTGGTAGGCGATGTTGAGGCCGTCGCTTTGCGTGTAGCGGACCGGAGTGGCCGCCTCGCTGGCGACGGCGGCCGCCTCGTCCGAGTCGGCCGGCCGCGACGCCTTGGCCGCCAGGTCGGCGAGTGCCCGGCGGTCGGTCAGGTCGAGCTTGCGGAGCAGCGCCGAGACGTGGCTTTCGACGGTCCGTATCGAGATGTACAGGCGGCCGGCGATCTCCGCGTTGGTGAGGTGCTCGCCCACGAGGGCAAGCACCTCGGCCTCCCGTGCTGAGACGCCGGCCTCCGTCAGCGGCTGCGACTGCGCCATTGCCGTGCTCGCATCCCGTACGCCATGGGCTCGATTATCTCCGACATCGCCCGTAACCGGCGCGACTAGGTCGAAAGTCCCTGCCTCGCGGCGCGTCGATCCGGGACGCTGATAGCCATGTCAGGACGATTCAGCGGCTCCGCCGAGATCGACCGACCCATAGGGGAGGTCTTCGCATTTCTGGCGGAGGGAACCAACGATCCGAAGTTCAGTCCACGGGTGCTCTCGATCCGCAAGGAGACCGACGGCCCGTCACGCGCCGGGACGATATTCACCAGCCAGGTCAAGGACGCCGGCATGAAGACCGATCGGCGCTTCGAGCTGACCGAGGTCCAGGAGCCGACCAAGATCCGGTGGGCCGAGCGGTCGAAGAACATGGTGACCGCGGCCGAGGGAGGCTATGACCTGGAGGACCTCGGCGACTCGAAGACGAGGGTCACCATCTTCAACGAGCTCGAGGGGCACGGCTTCGGCAAGCTGCTGGCCGGCTTCGCGGTACGGGCGGCGCAGAAGGACGCCGACGCGTTCGCGCAGCGCATCAAGACCGCGGTGGAGGCGAGCTAGCGCCCGGACACGCCCACGACGACGGCTTCACGGTCGGCGTGTCGTCGCCGAATCCGGCGCTGATCCGCTCTTACCATGAGCCAGGCACCCAGCCTTCGACCTCGGGGAGAAGGGGGTGGAGCTGGGATGGCGATCCTGATTGTCATCGCCGTGGTGCTCGTGGTCGGCTATGTGGTCTCGGTCAAGCGGCACCCGTTCACGAACTGTCGCTGGTGCAACGGCGGCAGTCGGCACAAGGGTGCGTTCTTCAGCTACGGCTACCGGCCCTGCAGCCACTGCAAGGGATCCGGTCGCAAGCGTCGCTTCGGCGCCCAGGTGCTCGGCTCCGGCAACTAGCCGGATTGCCAGGGGGAGTGGTCACAGCATCGCGATCGGGTTGACCGGAGAGCCGGTCGCGGTCGGGAGCCGGAGCGGTGCGATCGCGCACAGGAACGACCATCGCTCCGCCTGCTCGCAGGCCGGCGCCAGGTCCTCGAACTGCAGGTAGTCCATCAGCATGAGGCCGATTGCGTTGATGGCCAGCACGTGCACCGGGAAGTCGACGCCGTCGGCCACGCTCGGCCCGGTGTCGCTGTTGCTGTCGCAGCCGAGGACCGCCACCTCCCGCTCCGCCAGCAGCGAGATCACCTCCGGATGCAGTCCGGCGCGGGTCGCGGAGACATCCCAGGGCCCCTGCTCGAGGCGTCGCAGGTGATGCCCGACCCGGACGAGCACGATGTCGCCCCGGCCGATCCGGACTCCCTCGTCGCGCTCGGCCGCGAGCAGATCGTCGACGGTGGCGCAGTCCCCGGGTTCCAGCCAGCGGACTCCGCGAGACCGTGGCACGTCCAGCAGCACGCCTCGGCCGACGATCCCGTCAGCGGCCAGCCCGATGGACAGCTCGCCGACGCCGTTCTCGGTGATGATGTCGGTGGAGACCCCGTTGTACAGCTCGTCGTCGAAGATCACGTGGCACGGCGCGTCGATGTGGCTGTCGGCGTTGCCATGGACGTTCATGTCGATCCGGTCCATGCTGAACGCCAGATCCGGTCCGGCCGGCATCGGCGGCAGCTTCATCAGGTGGCGGGCCGGGTCAGGGTCGTCCGGGGCCACCTGCGTCTCGACCGGCTTGGCCAGCGACATGGTCCGGCCGTCCCGGACCTCGCCGACTGCGGCCAGCGTCTCGGCCGCCGTGAGGTGGTTCAGC
>DATFRX010000426.1:0-3070 GCA_035262905.1 Nocardioidaceae bacterium | reverse complement strand
ATGGCGTCGAGCGCGTGCGGAGTGAGTACGTACCACGAGAACGTGGTGTCGCAGCGGACCTGAGACGATGCCCAGGTGTCCGACGCAGCGTTCCACTCGACCTGGACCGACCTGACCGGCATCGGTCGCGATGGCGGGACCGGTGGCTATCGGCGCTACGCGTGGACCGATCCGGACCTGCAACTGCGCGAGTGGTTCGCCGCGGCGGCGGCCGATCGGGGAATGAGTCTGACCGAGGACGGCAACGGCAATCAGTTCGCCTGGTGGGGCGACCCGACCCGTGGCGACGCCGTCCTGACCGGGTCGCATCTCGACTCGGTGCCGGACGGTGGCGCGTTCGACGGGCCGCTCGGTGTCGTGTCCGGCTTCGCCGCCGTCGATGAGCTGCGCACGAAGGGATTCCAGCCGGACCGCCCGATCGTGGTGGCCAACTTCATCGACGAGGAAGGCGCTCGATTCGGCATCGCCTGCGCCGGATCGCGGTTGCTGGCCGGGACACTGCACCCCGACCGGGCCCGGGCGCTTCGTGACCGTGACGGCGTCACCCTCGACGAGGTGCTGCGCAAGCGCGGCCGCGATCCCGAGCGACTCGGCGCAGATCCCGAGCTGCTGGGCCGAATCGGCACGTTCGTCGAGCTGCATGTCGAGCAGGGCCGCGGCCTGGTCGACGAGGGCGCCGCCGTCGGAGTCGCGTCCGCGATCTGGCCGCACGGGCGGTGGCGGTTCGAGTTCCACGGCCGAGCCGACCACGCCGGCACCACCCGGATGGACGACCGGCACGATCCGATGCTGACCTACGCGATGACCGCGCTGGCCGCGAACAAGCAGGCTCGGCTCGCCGACGCGCGAGCGACCTTCGGCCGGGTCGACGTGGAGCCCGGCGGCACCAACGCGATCCCGTCACTCGTACGCGCCTGGATGGATGCCCGCGCTCCAGCGGAGTCGGTGGTCGCCGGTCTGGTCGAGGTCGTGAAGCGGCAGGCTGTCGAGCGGGCCAAGCGCGACGGCACCCGCGTCGAGGTCGAGGCCGAGTCGATCAGCCCGGCGACGACGTTCGACGCCGCGCTGCGGGACCGGGTGGCAGCGGCCGTCGCCGGACCCGAGCGGATCGGCGTCCCGATCCTGCCGACCGGCGCCGGCCACGACGCCGGGGTTCTCTCGACGGCGGGTGTCCCGACCGCGATGCTCTTCGTCCGCAACCCGACCGGCGTCTCGCATGCGCCGGACGAGTACGCCGAAGCCGCCGACTGCGAGGCTGGTGTCGCCGCGCTCACCCGCGTACTCGAGGATCTGGCCGGACCGCCCGGCCCCGGCACATGACAGGGCCGACCGCGCCCGCGCTGCGTCGACGGCTCGGTCTGATGGCGGTTGCGGTCGTCGCGGCCGGACCGGCGACCGTCGTCGCGACCTACGTCTGGTTCCACGACGAGCTGCCCGACCGGTTGCCGGTGTGGTGGGCGCTGGATCAGACGGTGGCCGCGACCGCGGACACCACGATCGTCTCGGTCGTCTGTGTCCTCGTCGGTGTGATCGCGGCCGTCGCGGCACTGGCCGTCGTGCTGGCCGGCGACCGGCTCGGCTTCTTCTCGCAGCGGCTGCTCCTGGTCGGGCTCGCCGCGATGTCCGGCCTGGTCAGCGGGCTGTGGTGGACCGACATGGGGCTGGTGCTCAACGCCGGACCGTTCATCGATCCAGAGCTCATCTCGGCGCCCGGCTGGGAGCTGTGGTGGCCGGTGGTCTGGCTGTTCATGCTGGCTCTGGCTGCCCTGTTGACCTGCGGCCAGCCGCCGGTCGTCACGACCGATCAGCCACCGGATCCGGGCACGCCGCGCGTCACGCTGCCCGATGACGAGCCGGTGGTGTGGCAGTGCGACCTGGTCGCGATCGGCTTCGGCATCCTCGCCGGAGCGCTCTGCATCGCCGGTGCGTCCAGCTATCGGGGCAATCCGGCTGTCGCCACGTTCTGCTGGGTGCTCGCCCTGATCGCACTGGCCTTCGCTCGGACGCGGATCCGGATCGACGAGTCCGGCGTACGGCTCTCCCCCTGGGGCCTGCCGGTGCCGGTGGTCACGGCGTACGACGCGATCGTCGACGCCCGAGCCGAGCCGGTACGGCCGTTGCGCTGGCGTGGACGCGGCTATCGCGTACTGCCCGGCGCCACCGGCTGGATCCCACGCACCCGACTCGGCTTGGTGCTGTCGCTGGCCGACGGGCGCCGGCTCGGAATCCCCATGGAGCAAGCTGAAGTCGCCGCCGGGATCGTCAACTCCATGCTCGACCGGCAACGGCTCGAGCCGGCTCGACAAGGGGCCGACGGAGGCGAGTCGGCATGACGGTGAGGTACTGGTGCGAACGCGCCTGGCTGGACGCCGGTCGAGGGGTCGCAGACGGCGTGACGGTCACGGTCGACGGCGATCGAATCACGGCAGTGGACGCCGGTCGACCGGCGCCGGGGGACGCGATTCGCTTTGCGGGCTTGACGATTCCCGGCCTCGCCAACTGTCACAGTCACGCCTTCCATCGAGCGCTGCGAGGCCGGACGCAGCGAGGGACCGGCTCGTTCTGGACCTGGCGCGACCAGATGTACACGGCGGCCGAGCGACTCGACCCGGACCGCTACCACGCACTCGCCCGGGCAACCTATGCCGAGATGGCGCTGGCCGGCATCACCTGCGTCGGCGAGTTCCACTACCTGCATCACGACCGGGACGGCCGGCCCTACTCCGATCCGAACGCCTTCGGCGAAGCCCTGATCGCGGCCGCCCGCGACGTCGGCATCCGGATCGCGCTGCTCGACACGTGTTATCTCGCGGCCGGATTCGACCGGGCGCCGGAAGGAGTGCAGCGGCGATTCTCCGACGGCGATGCGGATCGCTGGTCCGAGCGGGTCGAGGCGCTGGCGGCGGCCCATGCCGGGTCGAACGACATCGTCGTGGGAGCGGCGATCCACTCCGTGCGCGCGGTGCCGGCCGATCAGCTCGGCATCGTCGCCGACTGGGCTCGCCGGCACCGCGCGCCCTTGCACGTGCACCTGTCGGAGCAGCCGGCCGAGAACACCGACTGCATCGCG
>DATFRX010000425.1:0-6877 GCA_035262905.1 Nocardioidaceae bacterium | reverse complement strand
ATCGGCGGCGCCGGCGACGGCAGCAACCAGGTCGCCGAGGGCATCGTGAAGGACGCCGGCACCGGATCGAACAAGCTCGCGCCGTCGTTCAGCCCGGCCGTCGCGGTGCAGAAGCACGGGTCGGGCCCGGTCCTGGTGTCGCTGAGCGCCGGCGACCCGCCGGGCCCCTGGTGGCTCTCGATCCAGAAGGGCTTCGGTCCGGTCTACATCGAGCAGGTCGGCTTCGGCGTCACCGTCGAACAGCAGCAGCTGCAGCGGATCAGCCTGCTGCTGGACGGACGGGTGTCGATCTTCGGGCTGGCCGCGGCCGTCGACGACCTCCAGCTCTTCTACTCGGTGGCGGGCGGCGGTTCGTTCGCCGATCCCGGCAGCTGGGGCGTCGACGTGGCCGGGTTCGCGTTCGGCGCCGACATCGCCGGGCTCACCCTCGAGGGCGGCCTCCGCAAGTTCACCGAGGGCGCGAACGTCGAGTTCGTCGGCATGCTGGTCGGCCGATTCGCCGCGTACGGGCTCTCGGTCTACGGCGGGTACGGCACCGGGGTCGCGCCGGACGGGCAGACGTACTCGTCGTTCTTCGCCTTCGGCGCGGTCAACGGCCCGATCGGCGGTCCGCCCGCGTTCTTCCTGACCGGGATCGGCGGCGGTCTCGGCATCAACCGAGCGCTGAAGATCCCCACCGACCTGTCTCGCTTCGGCGACTTCGTCTTCATCAAGGCACTCGATCCGGGTGCGAAGCCGTCGGGCGACCCGATGGACCAGCTGGTCCAGGTGCGCAACGCGTTCCCGATGCAGCACGGCGAGTTCTGGTTCGCCGCCGGGATCAGCTTCACCTGCTTCTCGCTGGTCGACGGCATCGCGGTCATCTCGGTAGCAGTCGGCGACGGTCTCGAGGTCGCCCTGCTCGGCCTGGCCCGGGTGGCGCTCCCTCGACCGCAGGTGGCGCTGGTCAGCATCGAGCTCGGTCTGGTCGTGCGCTTCTCGACCAAGGAGGGCGTGCTCTGGATCCAGGCGCAGCTGACCGACAACTCCTGGCTGCTCGACGAGTCGGTGCGCCTGACCGGTGGCTTCGCCTTCGTGACGTGGTACAGGGGCCAGTACGCCGGGCAGTTCGTGCTCACCATGGGCGGCTACCACCCGAGCTTCCACCGCGACGGCTACCCGCAGGTCCCGAGACTCGGCTTCCGCTGGTCGCTCGGCAGCACGATCTGCATCAAGGGCGAGAACTACTTCGCTTTGACGTCCGAGGCGCTGATGGTCGGCGGTCGGCTGGAGGCGTCGGCGGAGTTCGGTGCGGCCTGGGCACACATCGTGTTCGGCGCCGACGGCATCGTCTACTTCGACCCGTTCCGGTTCGAGCTCGACGTCTACGCACGCATCTCCGCGGGCGTGACGATCGACGTCTGGATCGGCGAGATCACCATCTCGATCTCGATCGGCGCCGACCTCCATCTCGAAGGGCCGAAGTTCCACGGCCGGGCGAAATTCAGCGTCGGTCCGGTCGGGATCACGGTGCCGTTCGGCGACGCGGACCAGAACCAGAAGGTGTTCCTCGAGTGGTCGCAGTTCGTCGCGAAGTACCTCGAGGAGGCGCCGGGCGGACAGGCCCGTGCCATCTCGGCCATCACCGGCCGCGGCACCCGGGCACCGGGCGCGACCGACGGCACTCAGGAGAACACTGCTGACGGCTCAGCGAGCAACCCGTTCGTCGTGTACGCCGAGTTCGAGGTGGTCGTCACGACGACCGTGCCGACGGCGACCCTCGTCGTGGGCCCGAGCCAGATCGGCCATGGTGGCGCTGTGATCGGCGTGGCGCCGATGAACGTGGCGAACGCGAACACCCGCCTCGTGCTCAGCCTGATCGACAACATCGGGCTCCCGGGCGTCGACCAGATCGGCAAACTCGGGCTGGCGGCCGGCACGGGTGGCGCCTTCCCGATCGGCGTGTGGGGACCGCCGCAGCCGGACGACGACCGCAAGGTGCCGTCCGGCGACGTGATCCGCGCGATCGACGGCGCAACGCTCACCGCGACTGCGGCGCTCCGCGGGACCCTGGCCACACCGGTCAACTACTTCCAGGTGGAGACCAACGGGCGCAAGCCGCTGCCGTTCGTGTCCGAGCGCGCGCAGCGTACCCAGTTCATCTCCGACGCGTCGCAGCTGCACGACATCGTGGCCGCGGTGCCGAGTGGCGAGGAGCTGACGACCGCCAAGGAGTGGATGGGTGCCGCGGGCATGGGCAACCTGGCAGCGGCAGCATTCGTCAGCGACCGGGCATCGCCGCCGATGCTCGGGTCACTGAGCGAAGGCTTCCTCACCCATCTGGCCGATCAGGTGTCGACCGAGGTCGTCACCCCGACCCCACCGGCGCCGCCCGACCGCACTGTGCAGCCCCCGAGAGCCATCGGCGTCCTGATGGCCGAGCTGGCGGCGTCGACGGTGCCCGGGCGGCAGACCACTGTCAGCCAGGCTCCCGACACCGTCCGGGCGACACCGCCGGACCTGGGCTCGATCCGGGCGCTCACCGACATGGCGGTGCCCCTGCAGCTCGTCCGGCAGAGCGTCTCGGCCGCTCCCGTCGACAAGACGGCAGTCGCTGTGAACGCCCTGCCGCTGACCCGGGGCGCCCGCGGGTCGGTGGCGCAGGTGTCGGGACGGCTGGCGGCCGCTGACTCGCTCGACCGGCTCGCTCGCATGACCAAGGGACTGAGCGCCGGCAATCCCGACCGAGCGGAGGCCGCCGGCGCCGGCGCGACCGTGCTTCGGCCCGGCGAGATCGCCGTACTCCAACTGCCCAACGCGGGATTCGACACCGATGCCGATGCGCCCCGGCCGGGTCTCGCGTTCGACGGCGGTCCCGGCCGGCTCGTCGCGTTGACCCATGGCGGCGAGGTGCTGGCCGACGCGGCGGGCTCTGCCAAGGGCCTTGGCATCCGGATCGGGACCGAGCGGCTGGTGGCGCTGGGCGGTGCGCCGACCGAGGGGGTCGCCGGCTGGCACGCCGGACAGGAACTGGCCTACGTCGGCTGGTCGAGCGCGGTCGTCCCCGGCGCCACCGTGCATGCCGAAGGGGCGGCCGTCGCGCGCACCCGGGATCGCTTCCGTACCGGCTGGGTCCCCGGCGCGGAACTGGTGGATGGCGCCGTACTGGTCACCACCCGGTTCGACGCGCCCGTCACGGCCGTGGCAATCCTCGTCGACGACCCACTCGGCACCGAGGCGGCTCGTGGTCTGGTATTCGGACTTGACGGAGCGGACCGGCCGACCGACGCCGACGGCACTCCCCGACCGCCGTCCGTCGTCGCGCTCGGCAACCGCAGTGCGCTGGTGTACGCAGTCGTCCCGAGCCTCGCCAACCGGGTTCCGCCGCCCATCTCGGTCCAGGTCGGATCGCAGCCCGGCTGGCGCCTTGCCGGCGTGCTCGGCCTCGCCGGTGCCGACGCAGCCGTTGGTGATCTCGTTGAGCGGCTTACGGCACACGGCCTGGACGGTGTCGTACGGCCGTTGGTCGCCGCCGAGGATCCCGACCCTGCGATGCGAGGCGGCACCGGCGGAAGCGGGCTCACGACGTTGCGCTGGATAGCCGCGGACCAGCGCCCCGATGACATCGACCGACCGAGGAGTCATCAGCCATGACCGCTCCGACTCGAGGCCAGTTCACGCTCCACGCCCGGGCGCAGGCGCCGCTCAAGGCCGGCGACTACGTGCTGGCGGGGCGGCAGACTCTTACCGGCGGGGACGTCGCACCCTTCGACGGCCATCTGCGGGTCAGCTCGCCGCGCTACGTGATGCCGCCCGACCAGATCCTGTCGACATTTCCGCCGGCCAACGCCGAAGGCGCGTTCGAGAACCGACTCCCCCAGATCGTGCTCAAGCGCCGTACGTTGCCATGGGACCGGCGACCGGGAGCCGGCGAGCCGGACGAGATGCCATGGCTGGCGCTGGTCGTGATCGCCGAGGGTGAGGGGCAGCTGTCCGGCGAGGTCCCCGTGTCGGAGTGCGTGACGCCCGGAGAAGTGCTCGCCGGTGAGGTCGACAACCCCACGAGCTGCTATCTCGCAGTGGCCAAGACCGTCGTCGACGCGGTGTTCCCGACCAAGCAGGATGTCCCGCTGCTCAGCCACGTACGCCAGGTCGACCCGAGCGACACCGAGCTCTCGCTCGGCGACGACGACGGCTTCCTCGCCGTCGTGATGGCCAACCGGCTGCCGCAGTACCACCGGTCGACCGGGCCGGACGACGGCGACCGACCGGTGCGCTATCTCGCCTGCCTGATCAACCTCGAGCAGCAACTCGACGTTCTCCCCCAGCCGACGCCACCGAAGGACCGCTTCGTCCTCACCGCCGATGTCGCGGTGATGAACCTCGCCACCATGGCGGTGACGACCGATCCCGACCACTACGTGATGGGCGGCCAGGCCGCGATCGACACCCCGATTCTCGGCGCGATCACGACGGTCGAGGGCGGCGGCGCCTTCGGGCTGACCGAGGCCGCGCAGCCAGACGACGCCGACCCGCAGAGCGCGGTGGCGTCGTCGTACGGTGCGGCGTCCGCGGCTGCTCGCCCTCAGATCGCGTCCGCGACCTCGAAGACGGCGAGTGCCACTGACTGGCAGGCCGCGCCGAAGCAGGTCGCCGACGTCGCGGTCAGTGCGTCGGCGAGCGAGGTGGGACGACTCGTACGCGACACGATGAAGCTCAACTTCCGCTACGACGTCGAGACGATCGTCAAGGACGAACCGACGTACCGCTTCCCGGTGCTCGCGCACTGGAGCTTCACGGCCACCGACGGCGGCTCGTTCGAGACCCTGATGGCCGGTCTCGACGTCGGCCTGCTGGGCACCACACCGGCGCCCGCCCCGGATCCGCCGGCGGGTGCGCCACCCGAGACCGGCAGCACCCGTCCGCCCGCGGAGCTGACCGACACCGGTCACGTCGGGCTGCCCCATCAGACCCGCCGGGGAGAGGCGCGACGAGCCTGGTACCGAGGCCCGCTGACCCCTCGGCCGGCCGGCGTCGATCCGGCTCATCCCGAGGTACGACTGCCGCTGGCGCACTCGAGTGACCAGCTCCGCCGCGTCACTCCGGACGGTCGGGAGGATCTGAGCCTCGCGGGCGCATTCGAGATCGGCCGGCTGCTGGCGCTCTCGCAGCCGTCGATCGTCTCGGCACAGCTGCGCTGGCGACAGGAGCAGTTCGGCGCCGCGCGGGCGAAGGCGATCGTGCAGGCGGCCCTGGACGGCATGGACAAGTTCGGCCTGTCGATCGGCAAGGGCGACCGGGCCGCCGGACTCGGGCGGCTGCTCGGCCGCGGCATCGTCGAGGCGGCCGCGGGCGACCCCGAGGGCGTACTCGCGCCGACTCGGCCGCTCGCCGACGGCGGCCGCCGCATCGACATCGACGGCGATGTCGACGAGGTGGTCGCGCGCGGTTTCGGGATCGATCTCGACGCGGTCCGCCGGTCGACCGACGGAGTCGGGTTGCTGGCCGCACTGCACGAAACGGCCGCGCCGGTGATGACCGGCGACCAGGTTCGGTTCGACGACGAGGCCGCCGCGAAGCTGCAGCAGGGCCTGTCGACCACGGTCGGCCGACTCGCAGTTCAGGCCGCTGGAGGCCGTGGTGCGGATCCGGGCCCGGTCGGTCCGGTGGGTCCGCGAGGCCCGGTCGGCCCGCGGCCGGAAGTGGATCCCAGGAACGTGCCGGCCCGCGACGACGATCGTGCCGCCGACCAGCCCGAGGCCGAGGATCAGGCCACGCCGGACCGTCTCGACGAGCTGATCAGCCGGGCCGAACAGGACGTCCGACAGCGTGCCGGGGAGCAGTCCGACGGAGGTGACCGCCAGTGAGAGTCCAGGCGATGACGGGGGCCGAGGCGATCGGCACCATCCGCGAGGCCGTGATCGACATGGAGCCGACACCGGCCGACACCGACGACGACTTCGGCGACCGGGTCGTCCCGTTCGAGATCAGGCAGTGGATGGCCCGGCTACGGCTGCTTGAAGCAGTCCCGTTCGCCTATCTCGCCGCCGACTCCGAGCTGCTGCCGCGCGAGTCGATCCGGTTCTTCTACTTGGACCGGGCCTGGACCGATGCCCTGATCCAAGGCGCGATGAGCGTCGGGACCGTGAACTCGTCGGACCGGGCCGAGCTGGCCAAGGTGTACGAGCAGGCCCGGGACGAGGTCGACGAGGAAGAGCGGCGGGTGCGCCTGGCGGGAGGGGAAGACGTACAGCAGGGCCCCGCCGGCACCGTGACCGGATTCCTGCTCCGCTCTCGTGCGGTGTCGGGCTGGCCCGGCCTGCACGTCCGGGCCTACTCGGTCGAGCTGGAGAAACCCGACGACGAGATCATCCCTGAGTCGGATCCGCGTCGGCTCAAGGTGCTGCGCATGGAGCGGCTGGCACCGGCCGTGCTGCTCGTGCTGTTCGACGGCGTGCCGGCCGTCGTGCACGTGGAGGAGCCGCGCCAGGGCATCCAGTTCGGTGCCTTGCGGCCCGAGGCTGAGCCGCTGTCGACCACGCGCGAGCTGCCGTTGCGGGACGCGTCGACCGGCGCCGATCTGGCCGTCCCGCCCGTGAGCGTCCCCTTCCGGCGGGACAGCGCGGGCGTGATCCACATGCGCAAGTTGCGCGACCGCATCGCCGCCGTCCCCGCCACCAAGGTCGGCGGCAACACCGGCATGTCCGTGGACGCGAACGAGTTCGCGCTCGAGATGCTGCGCTTCCCGTTCCGCCAGGTCTTCGGCGATCCGGCCAACGAACCGAGCCAGCCGCTCGGCGACGTGTTCCGGCCCAAGGTGAGCTTCGCGCTGTTGGAGCAGCGCTTCCGGACGGTGATCTCCCCGTGAGCGCCGTCGATCCCGGCGACCTCGTCTTCG
>DATFRX010000424.1:0-24901 GCA_035262905.1 Nocardioidaceae bacterium | reverse complement strand
GTCGCTGCTCACGACGCTGTTCCCACCGGGCGCCGAGCGCAACAAAGCCCTCGGTGTGTGGGGAGCCGTGGCCGGCTCGGGCGCCGCGGCCGGCGTGCTGCTGGGCGGCATCATCACCGACGCCCTCGGCTGGGAGTGGGTGCTGTTCATCAACGTGCCGATCGGTGTTGTCACCGCTGCGCTGGCGTTCTTCCTGATCAAGGAGAGCCGGGTCGAGATGGCCGGCCGCCGCTTCGACCTTGCCGGTGCGGCCGCGGTCACTGGAGGACTGTCGCTCGCGGTCTACGCGATCGTCGGCGCCGAATCGGCCGGGTGGGGCTCGACGCGCACGATCGCCCTGTTCGCCGGCGCCGCCGCTCTGCTCGCACTGTTCGTCGTCATCGAGCGACGCACCGCTGCTCCGCTCGTGCCGTTCAGCATCTTCTCGCTGCGCACCGTCCGAGGCGCGAACGCCGCGATGCTCCTCGTGGGTGGCGCCATGTTCGGGCTGTTCTTCTTCCTCTCGATCTACATGCAGCAGGTCCTCGGCTACTCGGCCGTGGAGACCGGAGTCGCGCAACTGCCGTTGGCCGGCACCGTCGTGGTCGCGGCCGGAGCCGTCTCCCCGCTGGTCACCAGGCTCGGTTCCAAGCCGGTGCTGTTGACCGGGCTGGTCCTCTTCACCGCCGGCATGGCCTGGTTCGCCCGCATGCCAGCCGACGGCTCGTACGTCGCCGACCTGCTCGGACCGTCGCTGCTCGTCGGGCTCGGCCTGGCGGCGACCTTCGTCCCGCTCACCGTGACCGCGATCGAAGGCGTGTCCACGCACCAGTACGGTCTGGCCTCCGGGCTGATCAACACCTCGCAGCAGATCGGCGGGGCCCTCGGGCTGGCGATCCTGGCAGCCGTCGCCAACACCCGTACCAGCAACCTCCTCACGAGCGGAAGCGACCCGACCGCGGCGCTGACCGAGGGCTTCCAGACCGCCCTGCTCGTCGGTGCGGGGCTGTCCGCGGTCGCGATCGTCCTGGTCGCCGTGTTCGCCGGCGGCACGCCCGCGCGCCGGTCGAGCCCGGAGCCGGCGCTGGTCTGACTCACCGACCCGGATGGAGTGTGGCATTCACCGGAATGCCGCACTCCATCCGGCGCGTCCGCCGCCGTAGGCTGCCGCGTGCCGGCCTGATCCAGCCCGAGAGCGGCCCGGCCGGCGATCAGGAGAGGCGGGATGCTTCGATGAGCAACAACTCCGGGACGACGGCCGGTGCCGGCGCCCTCTACGGACTCGGAATCTTCGGCGCCTGGGTGTTCTTCTGGCAGCAGGCCGACGGCTTCTGGGAGTACGCGTTGGCAGTATTCCAGGGGCTCTTCTGGCCGGCCTGGATGGTGTACCAGGGGTTCTCAGCGCTCAACTGACGGCGCCCGAGAGCGCTGCTCGGACGCACTGACAAGCCGCGCTAGTGTGGTTTCGGATCGTATGCGATCACTGCCAAATCAAGGCGGGGGCCTGCACCCATGATCGAGGCGAGAAACCTCACCAAGCGTTACGGCGACAAGGTGGCCGTCGACCACCTGTCGTTCACCGTCGAACCCGGTCGAGTGACCGGCTTCCTCGGTCCGAACGGTGCCGGCAAGTCCACGACGATGCGACTGATTCTCGGCTTGGACCGGCCGCAGACCGGCGATGCGACCATCAACGGCCGTCACTACCGTGACCTGCCGCGGCCGCTGCGTACGGTCGGGGCGTTGCTGGAGGCCAAGGCGGTCCACACCGGACGAACCGCGTACAACCACCTGCTCTTCCTCGCCCAGACCCAGGGCGTCGACAAGAAGCGCGTCGACGAGGTCCTGCACCTGGTCGGCCTCAATGAGGTCGCCCGCAAGCGGGCCGGCGGCTTCTCGCTCGGCATGGGCCAGCGACTCGGCATCGCCGCCGCCCTGCTCGGCGACCCGGCCGTGCTGCTCCTCGACGAGCCGGTCAATGGCCTGGACCCCCAGGGCGTGATCTGGATCCGGAACCTCATGAAGCAGCTGGCGGCGGAGGGCCGGACCATCTTCGTCTCCAGTCACCTGATGAACGAGATGGCGGTCACCGCGGACCACCTGATCGTGATCGGCCGGGGCAAGCTGGTCGCCGACTGCTCCACCGACGAGTTCATCGATCGCAGCACCGAGCGGTCCGTCTTCGTCCGCAGCCCGGACCCGGACCGGCTGGCCCAGGCGATCGTCGCGGCCGGCGGCAAGGTGCGCGGGCAGTCCGATGGCCAGCTCGACGTGGCGGAGATGGAGTCGGCCCGGATCGGCGAGCTGGCCGCGGCCGACGGCATCGTGCTGCACGAGCTCACGCCGCGACGCGGGTCGCTCGAGGACGCGTTCATGGAGCTCACCCGCGAGAGCGTCGAGTACGAAACGCCTGCCGGTGAGGAGGTGGCGACCCATGACTGAAGCGGTGGCGACGACCCGGGTCGACCCGGGGGAGAAGCGTCAGGGCTTCGGCCACCTGCTGCTCAGTGAGTGGACCAAGCTCCGGTCGGTGCGCTCGACCGTCTGGTCGCTGATCATCCTGGTCGTCCTCACCCTGGGGTTCACGGCCCTGTTCACTTGGCTCACGGTGATGAGCTGGGATCAGACCAACGCGAGCGACCGGGCGACGATCATCGCCGATCCGACGAGCCAGATCCTCGGCAGCGGCTTCTTTCTGAGCCAGCTGGCGATCTGCGTCCTCGGCGTGATGGTGATCGCCTCGGAGTACTCCACCGGCATGATCCGGGCCAGCCTGCTTGCAGTCCCGAAGCGCTGGCCGATGCTGGCCGCGAAGTGCGTCGTGTTCGGCGGGCTGGTGCTCGTGCTCGGCGTCGCGGTGTCGTTCGGCTCGTTCTTCATCGGTGCGCCGATCCTGCACAACAAGGCGCCGGTTTCGCTCAGCGATCCCGGGGTGCTGCGAGCCGTGATCGGTGGCGGTCTCTACCTCGCGATGCTCGGCCTGTTCGCCCTCGCGATCGGCGCCATCGTGCGGCACACGGCAGCCGCCATCACCGGCGTGATCGGCTTCGTGCTCGTACTCGCGCCGCTTGCCCAACTGCTGCCGGGCAGCATCGGCGACCACATTCACGCCTACCTGCCGACCGAGGCCGGGCACTTGATCGGGCAGGCGACGCAGGCTCCCGACGACCTGCTGAGCCCATGGGAGGGCTACGGGGTCTTCGCGATCTGGACGATCGGACTGCTGGCGATCGCGACTTTCCTGCTCCAGCGCCGCGACGCGTAGGGGCCCACCCGGCTCCTGACCTGGGGAAATCCCTGCCCGCCGGATGTGCGCGGGTGCTCTCGAGTTGTCGGTTATCCCTTGCATGAGGACAAAAAAGTCCACTCAAGGGATGGCGCGACCATACCGATCCGGTAAGAATGCCCGAGGACAACTGGCCTCACGTCGTTCCCGCGGGCGTAGCGGCACGCAGATACGGGGTGAGATCACCGCGTCCTCGCCGCCCGCCAACCTAGTTGAGAGGGGAAGTCGTGAAGCGGTCCAGATTGTTATCGCTAGTTCCCAGAAAACGAGTCGGGCGGGTGGTGGGCCTACTCAGTGTGGGTGCCCTTGCCTTCGCCACCCTGCCGACCATGGCATCCGCACAGATCTCGGGACCTCCTGCTGCGGTCA
The DNA here is from genome assembly GCA_035262905.1 of Nocardioidaceae bacterium. Classification (GTDB taxonomy): domain Bacteria; phylum Actinomycetota; class Actinomycetes; order Propionibacteriales; family Nocardioidaceae; genus DATFRX01. The sequence goes on along the minus strand of DATFRX010000424.1, from coordinate 21,267 downwards.
ATAAGGCAAAGGTCCAGAGCAAGCACTCCGGTGACAAGCTCGGAAACTACGACTCCCGGTCTCCGGCCACCCGGAAGGCTGCGGAGGCGCGAATTGCGCGGACGCTGGCGCACGCCAGCCCCGATGTACGCGCGCTCCAGAAGCACCTCGGGATGCAAGGCATCGTCGACATCGACCCGGTCACCGGTACGCCGCGTCAGGTGATGCGGCTCGACGGCTACCTCACCGGGCCGAGCGCGAAGCCGGCCGCCGCCGTAGCCCGCTCCTATCTGCGGCAGCACTCCGATGTGTTCAAGCTGAACACCGACGAGGTCTCCGGTCTGAGCCTCCGCAAGGACTACGTCGACATCGGCGGCACCCACCACCTCAGCTTCGTGCAGACGGTGGGAGGCGTCCCGGTCTTCGGTAACGGAGTTCGGGCCCATGTGACCAAGAACGGCCGGCTGATTCGGGTCGACGGGTCACCGGTCGCCAACCTCCCGACGAGCCTGGCCGCACCGACGATGGGCGCGCTCGCGGCGCATCGTACGGCGGTGCAGGCAACCTTCGGCGAGACCAATGCCACCGTCCAGCGGACCCAGTCCGATGCGGCCCGTACGACGACCTTCTCGAACGGCGACCAGGCACAGCTCGTCGCGTTCAAGACGAAGTCCGGCGTGCGGAGTGCCTGGCAGGTCATCGACATGCAAAACGGCTGGCTGAGCGTGATCGACGCACGCGACGGGACCACGCTGTTCCGGCAGAGCCTGGTGGCGTCGGACAACGGGCGCGCCTGGCAGAACTACCCGGATGCGCCACGTGGCGGTAACCAGCAGCGGGTGAACCTCACTGCGCCGGGTTGGCTGCCGAACAACTCGACCCGGCTGGCCGGGAACGTCGCCCATGTCTTCAAGGACATCAACGACAACAACCTCGCCGACAGCGGTGAAGAGGTTCCGGCGAGCGGTCGAGGCAGCTTCGCCTACCCATTCACGCCGGTCGACAGCGACGCCTGCCCGGACGGCTGGACCTGCTCCTGGGATCCGAACACGCCGAACTCCTGGCGGACGAACGCCAACCAGAACGCGGTCCAGATGTTCGTGTTCATCGGCCGGATGCATGACCACCTGCGGGCCGCTCCGATCGGCTTCACCCGCGCGGCGGGCAACTTCGAGGCCGTGGACGGCGACGCCGTCTCGGGCAACGCGCTCGACGGCGCGAACATCAACGGCGGGCTGCCCAATGGTCAGCACATCGACAACGCCAACATGGGCACGCCGCCCGATGGCATTTCGCCGCGGATGCAGATGTACCTGTTCCACGAGCCGGGGACCGCGTTCCCGAACGGCGACCCGTTCCTCGCCGGCAACTCCGGTGACGAGGCCGATGTGGTCTATCACGAGTACACGCATGGCCTGTCCAACCGGCTGGTCGTGGATGCCAACGGCGTCTCCACGCTGGGCAACCTGCAGGCCGGCTCCATGGGCGAAGCCTGGAGCGACTGGTACGCGATGGACTTCCTGGTCAACGACGGGCTGTTCCGCGACACCAGTGCTGACGGCGACCTCCGCGTCGGAGAGTACGTCGGCTGGGGCAACGACCTGATCCGCACCCAGCCGCTGGACTGCCCGGTCGGATCGACCTCTGCGAAGTGCCCGGGTACGCCGGGCGCCGGGCCTGGCGGCTACACCTACGGCGACTTCGGCAAGATCATCGGCGGTCCGGAGGTTCACGCGGACGGTGAGATCTGGGGCGAGACGCTGTGGGATCTGCGCCAGGCACTCGGTGTCAAGGTCACGGAGAACCTCGTGACCCGGGCGATGGAGCTGTCACCGGCCAACCCGTCGTACCTCGACGAGCGCAACTCGATCCTGCAGGCCGATCTGGTCAACTACGGCGGCTCCCACCAGGACAAGATCTGGAAGGTGTTCGCCAACCGTGGCATGGGCTGGTTCGCCGGCTCCGTCAATGGAGACGACACCCACCCGGTCGAGGACTTCTCGACGCCGCCGCCGGCGAACGCGCCGCGTGGCAGCCTCACCGGCACGGTCACCGACCAGAACACCGGTGAGCCGGTCGCGGGTGCCTCGGTGGCCTTCGGTGGGCACGCCTCCGGGTTCGGCGGCGACTACGCGGCGACGACCGATGCCGATGGCAAGTACACGATCAGCGGGATCATTGCCGGCACCTACCCGAAGGTCTTCGCGGCGGGGCCAGGCTTCGACCCGGTGGTCAAGACCGTCTCGGTGTCGAGCGGCTCCAACCGGCTGGACTGGACGCTGCTGCGTGACTGGGCTGCGCTGTCCGGCGGGGCCACTGTGGCGGACACCAACGACGACACCGGCGCTCCGTTCGGCTGTGGCGCTGCTGCGATGTTCGATCAGTCGCAGGGCAGTGGCTGGAGTGCGAACGCGGTGTTGAACGATCCGTCGGACCAGGCCAAGGTCCGTCCGGTGTTCGTCATCGTCAAGCTGCCGACGGCGGTCGATGTCAGTGATCTGCAAATCAACCCGTCCGCCACCTGCGGTGACGGCGGGAGTGCCTCCACCGGCGACTTCTCGGTCGAGACCTCACCGGACGGCGTGACCTGGACGGACGCGGCATCCGGGCACTTCGGCATCGCTGACCGCAACATGCACAGCGTGCCGCTGAGCGCTGGAACCACCAACGTCCAGTACGTGCGCTACACGATGCTCGGCACGCAGCTGCACGAGGCCGGCGGAACCTGTCCGGGTGCCTTCAGCGCCTGTGACTTCGTCGACAGCGTCGAGCTGGCGGTCTACGGATCACCGAGCTGAGCGGAGCTCACTGAACGCTGCTCCGTAGCGTTCGACAACGGGTGCCCGGTGCGTCATGCACCGGGCACTCGTCCGTTCAGGCGTCACGCAGGCGTCACGCAGGCACCACTCGCCACCAGTCCGCATCATCGGCTGTCGTGTGTTCTGCCAGCAGGTCCGGCTTCACGAGCACCTCGTCACGTCGCAGGCCCGGAACGACCCGGAAGTCGATCGACCCCGGCTCGCTCACTAGCTCCAGCACGCGCCACAGCGACCGGGCGTAGTGCTCGGCCCGCTCGGCGCCATCCCACTCGTACAGGCCGCGATAGACGCCGCGACCGTCGTGCGCGAGCCACAGCTTGGAGACGAATCCGGGGAACCCGACGAACAGCGGCGTGTTGAGCAGGCTCTCCCAGCGAAACAGCGTGTGCCCGCGCCCCCGGATGCCGCGCAGCCGGAAGGAGACTGCCAGGAAGCACGGCTGGCTCGGACTCTCGTCGACGGTCGTCTCTCGGTAGACCCGGCCCTCGGTACCGTCGGCGAACCGGATCATCCGCCCGACGTTCCCCCGTGGCCAGTGGATCCGGCCGCGCGCCAGCATCGCCAGGCTGGCGACGAAGCAGCGGGCGACATCGCGTAGGGCGGTCCCTCGTGGAAGCGGGCCCTGGCTCGACATCGCGCCTCCCTTACCCGTGGACCTCGTCCCCTCCACGCTGAGACACCCAGGTCACCCGGCACAGTGGCGGAAGTCCCGTGAAATTCTTGCTGGCAGCCGGTCGGATCCGGACCGACGCGTTCGTAGAACAGGTGAGAGGCGGCCGACGTGGGCTGCCCCGACGAAGGAGTCATGGATGACGCGGTATCTGATCTCGTTCGATGACGGATGGATGACCTTCCCCGAGGAGGACCTGCCCGACGTGGTCAAGTCCTCGATGGCCGTGGTCGAGGAAGCCCGGGCCGCCGGTGTCTGGGTCTTCGGCGGCGGTCTGGCAAGCCAGCGGGCGAGCATCGTGGCCACCGACGGGACGATCACCGACGGCCCGTACCCGGAGACCAAGGAGGTCATCGGCGGGTTCTCGATCCTCGAGCTGCCCTCACGCGAGGCGGCGCTTGAGTGGGCGGCCAAGATCGCCGCCGGGTGCCGCTGCAAGCAGGAGGTACGGGAGTTCCTGCCCGAGCCGCCCGCGTGATCGAAACCGATCCGTCGCGTTAAGCGTGACAGGGTTCGGTGTGCCTGGTGCTGGCCCATCTGGTCACGGCGGCCGTCGTCATCCCGACCCTCACCCGAAGCCTGACCGACTGACCGGGCCCGAACGCACTGTGCCCCCGGTGGCCGCGCGGAGCGGGCCGCCGGGGGCACGTGGCCGGGGCTACGGATTCACTGTGACCTTGACCTGGGTGGACCCGGTCAAGCCCTCCTCATCCGTCACGGTCACCGTCGCCGTGTAGACACCCGGCGCCACGTAGCGGTGGCTGGCCCGGGCACCGGACCCGGTCCCTCCGTCACCGAAGTCCCAGGCGTACCGCAGTTGGGTCTCCGGCCCGTTCGGGTCGTCGCCGGTGGCCGCGAACCGCACTCGCAGCGGCGCGCTGCCCGAGGTCGGGTCCGCCGTGGCGATCACGGTCGGAGGTGTGCCGGCGGCCACCGTGATGGTCACGGCAGAGGTGCCGACATCGCCCTCGTCATCGGTGACGAACAGCGTCGCCGTGTAGATGCCTGCGGAGTAGGTGTGCTTCGGGTTGCGCGCCGACGAGCGCGTGCCGTCGCCGAACCGCCAGTCGTAGGTCAGCGGCCCGCCGTCCGGGTCGACCGCGGTCGTCCGGAAGTCCACATTCAGCGGCGCCTTGCCGGACGTCGGGCTGGCCGATGCCTGGACGGACGGAGCGCTGGGACCGCTGGTCCGCACGCCGCACGTCGCCGACACTGCCACTCCGGCGGTGGTCTCGAGGCCGCCTAGCACCTGGGCCATGAACTCGGCCTCGACGTAGGACTCCTCGACGTGACCCATCGCGGTGTACCACGACCGGCCGCCGTCATAGCGCTGGCACCACGTGACCGGATGGTCGTCGTCGGTGGTGTTGCCGTCCTCCTCGTTGTAGGTCGACTCGTCGACGGTTGCGAGCACGTGGATGTTGCCGGTGCCACGTGGGCTGAAGTCGGCCTCACCGACCTCGGCGAACGCCGGCGACTTGAAGTTGTACCACTCGTCGATCCGCGAGTAGCTTCTCGGCAGATCGGCCGACGACGGATGGGCGTCGTCCTCCACATGCACGGTTGCGGTCTGGTTCGCCGGGTGGTTACGGAAGTAGCCGCCCACCAGTCCGCCGTACCAGGTCCAGCTGTACTCCGTGTCGGACGCCGAGTGGATGCCGGCGTAGCCGCCACCGCCCCGGATGTACGACTCGAACGCGCCCTGCTGCTGGTCGTTGAGCACGTCGCCCGTCGTCGACAGGAACACCACAGTGTCGTAGTGCGAGAGCAGCTCGGACCGGAACGCCGTCGGGTCCTCGGTGTGATCGACCTGGAATCCGTTGTCGTCGCCGAGTTGCTCGAGCGCCGTGTGGCCCTCGTCGATCGACGAATGGCGGAAGCCGGCCGTCTTGGAGAACACCAGCGTGCGGAAGCTGGCCTGGTCGTCGTCGGGCTCGAGCACCTGGACGTTGAACGTCCGCGACACGTTGAGCTCGCCGTCGGAGACCCGCACCCGCGGTGCGTACTCACCTGGGTCGGTGAAGGTGTGCGTCGGGTTCTGGTCGGTCGAGTCCTCCTCGCCGTCACCGTCGAAGTCCCAGCTGTAGGACAGCTCGTCCTCGTCCGGGTCGCTCGCCGCGACGTTGAAGCCGACCTCGAGCGGTCCGAATCCGATCGACGGGTCCGCGCTCGCGGAGTCGATCACCGGCGCCCGGTTCACCGGCTCCTGGCCGGGGCAGCCCTTGCTGCCGTCGACCGAGAAGTACTCGAAGTGGGCCGTGCCGCCGGGGCTGTTCACGCCGAGCGTGAACAGACCGAACTTCGGCGCCGCCATGTTGTTCGTGACGGCCGCCGGGAGCGACGACCAGGTCGTCCCGTCGAACGAGTACTCGCCGGTGTAGGAGTTGCCGGACTTCGTGAGTCGCAGCGACACGACCTCGGTGCCGTCGGGCAGCGGGGTCACCTGCGGCTGCGGCTCCTGGATCGCACCGTTGACCTCAGACCGCAACTCGATCCGGTTCAGGGTCGTCTGCTGGTCGTCGGAGATGATGTCGTACTTGACGTAGGTGTCGTCGTCGACGTACGCCAGCAGACCGGCCTGCTCGTAGCCACCACTCAGCTCACCCGCGTCGACCCGCGTCTCGATCACCCAGTCCTCGTTCGCCGGGGTCTGGAGGAAGAAGTTGCGCGTCGGAGCCGGATCACTATTGGTGTAGATGTCGCCGTTGGTCGTGGTGACGTTGAGCGCACCGTTCGACACGTTGTACAGGCTGTTGTCCTCGCGGACGATGTTGCTCCAGCGCGTCGTGTCGAGGCTGCTGCCGTCGAACTCGTCACCGGCACAGCCGCAGTCTCCGCCGCCCGGCACCTCGCCGTTGAGCAGGAACTGATCGAACGACACCGTGTCGCCCTGGCCCTCGGCCTGTGGCCCGAAGGCGAACAACCCGAAGTCGGGCTCTGCCATCGGGTTCGCGACCGGAGCCGGGAACGCCGACCAACTGGAGCCGTCGAACGAGTACTCGCCGGTGTAGTTGTTGCCGGTCTTGGACAGCCGCAGCCAGTAGTCGGTCGTACCCACCGGGACGTCGATGTTGTCCTGCGGGTTCGCGACGACTCCGCCGACCTCGGACCGCAACTCGATGCGGTTGATCCGCGTGTTGCCCGCGTCCGAGATCGGATCGAGCTTCACGTAGTTGTCGCCGTCCTGGTAGGCGATCAGCCCACCCTGGCCGTAGCCGCCGTTGATCGTGCCGGACACCTTCGTCTCAATCGTCCAGTCGGCGTCGGCGTGACTGGCGTCTTGGAGGATGAAGTTGTTCGGCGGCGGCGTGGTGTCGCCGGTGTAGATGTCACCGGGCGAGGTCGTGATCGTCAGCTGGCCGCCGGCGACCGCGTACTCACTCGGAACGTCGCGGACGATGGCGTCCCAACGCGTCTTGTCCAGGCTCGAGCCGTCGAACGCGTCGCTGAAGCCACTGCCGCTGCCACCGCCACCGGTCGCCGAGTCCGGGTTGAACCGGATCCAGTCGAAGTGCGCCACCGGGAACGACGGTGCCTGGTCGGACAGCGCCACCGGACCGATCCGCGGGTTGCCGAACGTCGCCAACGACGCCGGTCGGCCGACCGGGAGGAAGTCCTGGCCGTCGAAGGAGTAGAAGGCGGTGAGCTGCTGCCCGTTGGAGACGATCCGGACCCAGTAGGTCAGCGGCGACTGGTCCGGGATGCCGCCCAGCTTGTCCGCGGCCTCGTTGCGTGGGTTGCCGTTGGACTCGTAGATGAACTCGAAGTCCCGCGTGCCGCCCGCGCTGATCATGTGCACCGACGCCCAGTTGTCGTCGTCGGAGTACACCCGCAGTCCCGCCTGGTGGTAGTTCTCGGTCAGCGGGTCGGTGGTGATCTTCGCCGTCACCTCGACGTCGCCTGCGGGCAGCGGCTGCACGACGATGTTGCGCGCGCTGGTGCCCGGCCCGTAGAGCGAGCCGTTGTCGATCGGGAAGTTCAGGTTGCCGCCGGACACCGTGGGTGGCCGGGTGCTGTCTGGCCTGATCACCGTCCATCGGTTGGTGTCGAGCGCGTCACCGTCGAACTCGTCGGAGCGCACGCCCGTCGGACACTGGCCACCCGCCCCGGTGACGCGGACCTCTACGGTGGCGGTGCTCTCGCCGCCGTCCGGGTCGGTCGCGGTCACGCTGGCCGAGTACGTGCCGGGCTGCTGGTAGGTGTACGTCGGGTTCTGCTCGGTCGACGTGTCGTCACCGGTACCCGCGACGCCGAAGTCCCAGGCGTACGTCAGTGCGCCACCCTCGGGATCGGTCGCCTCGGCGGTGAACTGGACCGCCAGTGGTGCCGTACCCGTGGTGGGATCGGCGCTCGCGGTCACCTCGGGCGCGGCCGTGACGGCTGCTCCCTTGCCCAGGAACTGGATCCAGTTGAGGTTCATCAACCCGCCCTGGTCCGTGGGGTGGCGGAACACGAAGAACAGCTCGTGTGTGCCGGCCAGCGGACTGGTCAGCGGCAGGTTGACGTTGGTCCACGTCTGCCAGCCGCCGGTGGGCGAGATGGTGTCGGTCTCCGCGACGAGCGGACCATCGGCTGCGTCGGCGCGGACCTGGATCGTCCCGCCGGCGCCCCCGGACGCGACGCGGAACCGCAGGCTGTCGATGTCCTTGAGATTCATCGGGTCGAACGACACGTAGTCGCCGTTCTCGATGAAGCCAATGTTCTGGCCGCCACCGGTGTCGGTGGTGGTCTCGGTCTGCACGCCGGGATCGCCGCCGCCGGTGACGCCAGGTGCGCGGCCGGTCGACGTGAAGAACTCGGCCTGCTGCCGCTTGCGCCGCAGCAACGCCTCGTCGCGTCCGGTGATCGAGCCCGCACCGCCGGCCTGCGCCTTGTCGGTGTAGACGGCCTCGATCACGGTGAACGTGTTGGCGCCCTCGCCGTGGCCGCCCGCGTTGAGGGTCTTGAACGTCCCGGAGCAACCGGTCTGCTCACCGACCTCGTGGGCGTGCTGGTCGTGGCCGAGCGAGATGTTGAGCGTCACGTCGGCGCAGTTGATCGTCCCGGCGGTGGTGCTGCCGTCCTCGGCGTCGGTGACCGTGATCTCGTACGGCACCACGTCACCGAACTCGGCGAACTGGCCGTTCTCCGGGATGTCGATCGTCACCTCGGGCGCGGTGTTGCCGACGACGATCTCGATGTTGTCGACGCCGGTCTGGCCGGACTGGTCGGTCACCCGCAGGGTTGCGGTGTACGTGCCGGCAGTCGTGTAGGTGTGGACCGGGTTGACGTCGTTCGAGGTCGCCGAGCCGTCACCGAAGTCCCACTCGTAGGTCAGCGAGGTGCCGTCGGGGTCGATCGAGCCCTCGCTGGAGAAGGTGACCTGGAGCGGCGGCTGTCCGCTGGTCGGCGTGGCCGCGACGTGCGCGACCGGGCGCCGGCCGGCCCCGACGTAGTCGATTCGGTAGACGCCCGAGTCGGCGTTGTTGCCACCGAAGCCCGAGCCCCACTCGATCAGGTAGAGCGAGCCGTCCGGACCGAAGTCCATGTCCATCGGCCGCTTGTAGCAGCCGTTGGCGCCGGCGTTCTGCTGGCAGCCGGGCTCACCGAGGTACGGGAACGGGCGCACGTCGGTCGCGTCACCCTGTCCGTTGAGGCTGGCGTGCTTGATCCAGCCGTTGTTCCACTCGCCGATGAACCACTCGTCGTCGTAGTACGCCGGGAACTGGCTCGGCGGGCCACTCGGGTCGTAGTGGTAGCGCGGTCCGCCGGTCGGGGCGCCACCGGTGCCGAGGCCGGGGAATCGGTTGTCGGTCTCGGAGTAGCCCATCCACATCGTCGCGGGACGGGCGGTCGGGAGGTTCGTCTGCCCGGTGTTGTTGGGCGAGTTGTTGACCGGGTTCGCGCAGTTGAACGGCGCGCCGTAGGTGATCGGCGTGGTCGAGAAGTCCGCATCGTTGTACGGCGTGTTCTGGCGGATGCAGTACGGCCAGCCGTAGTTGCCGGGGCTGGTGATCGCGTTGAACTCGACGCTGCCCTGCGGACCCTTCCCGGGCACCGTGGCCCCGGCGTCCGGACCGTAGTCGCCCATCAGGACCCAGCCGGTCTCCGGGTCGACGGTGAACCGGAACGGATTCCGGAAGCCCATCGAGAAGACCTCGGGCCGGGTCTGCGCCGTGCCGGGCGGGAACAGGTTGTTGTTCGGAATCGTGTACGTGTTGCCGACGCCGGGCGGCGTGCCGGGCGCGATGTTCTGGATCGGCATGACCTTGAGGATCTTGCCGTTCAGGTTGTTGGTGTTCGCCGCCGTGCGCTGAGAGTCCCATGCCTGCCGGCCCGGACGCTCGTCGAGCGGCGCGAAGCCGTCGGAGGCGAATGGGTTGGTGTTGTCACCGGTGGAGACGTAGAGGCTGCCGTCGGGGCCGAAGTAGAGCGACCCGGACGAGTGACAGCACTCGTCGCGCTGGTGCGTCCAGGTGAGGATGACCTGCTCAGAGCTCATGTCGATCGTGTTGCCGACGACCTTGAAGCGTGACACCCGTTGCTCGAGCGAGGACTGTGGCAGCGCGGAGTACGCCAGATAGATCCAGCCGCTCTGCTCGAAGTCCGGCGCCAGCTGCATGCCGATCAGGCCGTTCTCCTGGCCGGTGTAGACCGGGATCGTGCCGGCCGTCAGGGTCTGCTGGGTCTCGGGCGACCAGATGCGGACCGCGCCGTTGCGCTCGGTGAAGAACACTCGACCGCTCTGGTCGACGTCGAGCTCGAACGGATTCTCGGTGTCGTCGTCGATCGTGACCTTCTCGAAGTCCTCGGGTCCAGGCGTCGCCTCGCGCGGCTCGCCACAGTCGGCCGGCACGACTCGCGACGCCGTGCGGATGCCACCGAGGATGTGCTGCCGGTACTCCGGCTCGCTGAACGACGCGTCGGTGTGGCCCATGCCCGTGTACCACATGCGGCCGCCGTCGAAGTCGGAACACCAGGCGATCGGGTGGTCGTCGTCGGTGCTGTTGCCGTCCTGCTCGTCGTACGTCGACTCGTCGACCGTCGCGAGCACGTGGACGCCGCTGTCACGCGGGCTGAAGTCGGTGCCGCCGCCACCCACGACCGGGTTGACGGGGGACTGGTAGTTGTACCACTCGTCGGTACGCGTCCAGCGGGTCGGCAGACCGGCCGTCGACGGCTCGTCGGGGTCGGTGATGTCGACCGAGGCGGTCGGCGTGCCCGGGGGATGGTTGCGGAAGTAGCCGCCCAGCATCTCGCCGTACCAGGGCCAGGTGTACTCGGTGTCGGCGGCGGCGTGGATGCCGACGTAGCCGCCACCGGCCTGGAAGTACCGCTCGAACGCGGCCTGCTGGGCATCGTTGAGCACGTCGCCGGTCGTGGAGAGGAACACCACGACGTCGTACTGCGCGAGGTTCGCGTCGGTGAACTGCGCCGCGTCCTCGGTGGCGTCGACGTTGAAGCCGTTCGCCGTACCGAGCTCCTCGATCGCCGCGATGCCGGGTCCGATCGAGCCGTGCCGGAAGCCCGCGGTCTTCGAGAACACCAGAACGTTCTCGAGCGCGAACAGCTGCTGCGATTCGGCGGAGTTCGCCTGGATCGACGGCATCTTCGCCGGTTTCGCCGCGGTCGACTTGGCCGTCGTCGACTGGGCTGCCTCCGACTTGTGGTCGTGGCCCGCCCCATCACCATGGGCCGATGCAGGTGCCAAGCTGAGCGGGCCGGTCACCAGCGCCATGCAGGGCGCCACGACCAGCAGTGCCAGCTTTCGCCACGGCCTCATGACGCATCCTCCGACCAACTCCGGACGCGACTTCGGCTCAGGGCTCTGCGGCATGGGTTGGATCTGGATGCACGCATCGTGCTTCTCCTCGAGAGTGGCCGCGCCGGGTGGCGCAGGTGGGCGGACGCGAGAAGAGCCGGCGTCGCGCTGACCCGAGTGAGCACGCCTTGCGGGCGAAGGTTTTTCCGAGAGGTAACGAAACTATCGCCTTGAGCCAACCCCTCCGATGATGCTGGTCCATAAAGTTACGGCCTAGTTACAGCTAGTAGCAATAGTCATAGACGAACTTTCGAAAGTAATTTTCGAAACGGAGTACTCAGCTCCGCTCGGGCCAGGGACCTCCGGCTCTAGGCGGCTCGAGCGGCTCGACAGTAGGACTGTGGTGGGTGCACGGGGACGCCCCCACAACGAGGGTCGTGCCCCATCTGATCGCGCGGGCCGACCAAGGAGGTGCCGCGTGACCGTCAAGCTCACTGCCCCCGGTGAAGGCGAAGAGTTTCCTGCCGGACCTGTCAATTTCCGCATCCTGGAGGATGGCGCCGGTGTGGACCGGCGATTCGGCGTGGCCGAATGCCGGCTGGCCCCGGGCTGGGCCGGACCGCCACAGCACGTCCATCGCGAACACGACGAGACCTTCTATGTCGTGAGTGGCACGGTCCGGTTCACCAGCGGCACCGAGGAGCTCCACGCCCCGGTGGGAAGTCTCGTCACGGCGCCGATCGGTCAGCCCCACACGTTCGGCAACGCCGACCCGGATGCCTCCGCGAGCCTGCTGTGCACCGTGGTCCCCGAGCGGTACCTCGGATACTTCCGGGATCTGCAAGATCTGCGCCCGGGCCCCGACGGCATGCTGGTCCCGGCCGAGGTTCTCGAGGTCATGGGCCGCTACGCCACGGAGCCCTACCGCGCCTGACGCCGTCAGCTGCCGAAGCTCGGAGCTTCTGCTTCGTTGCCGACGGCTGCGGGCTCGAGGGTCGCCCTTCCAGGCTGGACCTCGGGTTCGACGTCGTCGGCGACGACCTCAGGTGAGGGCGGCTGCTCGTCTTCGGCGGTCTTGCGGAGGTAGTTGCGCAGCGCCATCCGGTCGCGCTCGTCGGCGGCGACGTCGCGCCGGTCGGCCAGGAAGTCCCGTCGGTCCGCGTCGTGGTCCCGCCGCTCGGCGGCATGTTGACGCTGGTCGGCCAGCCGATCCCGCTCGTTGGCTGCGGCTTCTCGCAGACCGGCCAGCCGGTCACGTTCGTCGGCATTGCGTTCCCTGAGGTCCGCCAGACGTTCCCGCTCGGCTGGGTCCTGCTGGCCACTCGCTCGCGCGGACCGCCGGACCTCCGCTTCTCGAGCACGCTGTGCAGCAGCCCACGCCCGCGCAACGGCGTCGGAGGTTCTGGCGGCCGTGCCCGCCAGCCGTTCGGCATCGGCTTTGCGGCTCATCTCGCGGGCGATCCGGCGTCGCATCGACGCCTGTCGACGAGCTACGGAGACCTCTCGTCTGATCGCTAGCACTTTTCCGGGCTGATCGGCCATGGATCGGCTCACCTCGACGCCGGGCCAACCCACAGGGGCACGTGGGCATGGCCCTTTCTGCACATGTCAACCGTGCGGGTACGCCGATCAGCGGCGTAGAGGCGAAGGTCCCACCGGGTCGACGATCCGTACGCGCTGGTCGGCGGATGTCACGCCTGGGCGGCGCGGCCGTTCTCGCCGCCCTGGCCGCCATGGCCGGTGGCGTGTCCAGGCCCGGGTGGTGGTCCGCCGTTGCCGCCGCCTCCGGTATGGGCTGGTCCAGGCGGCCCGCCGTGGTGGCCACCGCCGCCTCCGCCGTTACCGCCGTTACCCCCGCCGCCGTTGTGGGCCGGCGGCGGAGGTGGCACATAGCCGGTCGACGGATAGATGGTGACGGTCTGGCCCTGGTAGGCCTCGGACCCGGCGGCCGGGTCGGTGTAGGCGACCGTTCCGGCGGCGTACCCGGAGTTGACATAAGAGCCGACGAGGGGTTTGAAGCCGTGGTTGAGAAGCGCCTGTTTCGCCTCGGCGATCGACCTGCCGCCGAGCGATGGGACCACTTGGACCTTGCCGCCGATCTTGCTCTGATCCGGATGCACGAAGTCCTCGTTCGGCAGCCACTTCTGGATCACCCCCATGGCGGCCTTCCACATCGGTCCGGCCAGGGTCGAGCCGAAGGCGATGTCCGCCGTGACCGGCGTGGGACCGATGGTCTGGCCGGTGAGACTCACCCAGTGACCTTCGCGGTTCGCGCCAGCGATCATGGCAGCAGTCGACAGGCTCGCGGTGTAGCCCATGTACCAGACCGACATGTTGTTCTGGATGGTTCCGGTCTTGGCGGCCGACGGGATGTTGAGCCCGGTGTGGCCGAGGTCGTAGCCGAAGCCGCCGGGCTCCTGCACTCCGCGCAGGATGTCGTTGATGGTGTCGGCGACCGCCTTGCGCACGACCCGATGGCAATCCTTGTTGATGGTGACTACGGGGTTGCCGTAGCGGTCGAGGATCTGGTTGACCGGGAACGGCTGGCAGTACTTCCCCCGCGCCGGGAACGTGGCGTACGCGGCGGCCATCGTCAGCGGGTTCGTGTCCGCGACGCCGAGGGTGAAGGGACCGACGTCGACCGGGTTGTTCGGCACCGGGTGGTCGGTGGTCGTGGGCAGATTCAGGCCCATCTTCTCGGCCATGTGGACCGCCGGGCAGACGCCGACCAGCGCCTCGAGCTGGGCGTAGTAGGTGTTGATCGACAATCGGGTGCCGGTGTACATGTTGAAGTTCCCGCTGCCGGTCGAGCTCGAGACGTTCCACGCCTCCGGGTTGGTCTCGCCGTTGCACATCCGGTACGTGCCGCCCGGCATCGTCATCGAATCGGGCGAGTTGAACGACGTACTCGGCGGATAGCCCTTCTTGAGCGCGGCCGCAAGTACGAACGCCTTGAAGGTCGACCCGGCCTGGAAGCCTCTGGCGTCGCCGTACTTGGGCGGCACCACGTAGTTGAGATAGGTCTGGCCGCGCTTCTGGTCGCTCCCCATCGGCCGGGACTGCACCAGCGCCCGCACCCGGCCGCTGCCCGGCACGACCATCGCCATGCCGCCGATCGCGTTGTCGGTCGGGTAGACGTGCGACTCGACCGCCTTCTGCGCGGCGTTCTGGAAGCGCAGGTCGAGGGTGGACTTGATGGTCAGCCCCGACGTCTCCAGGTGGTACTCCCGCTCGCCTCTGGTGCTCCCCAGGTACGGCTCCCGTAGCAGCCATTCGCGGAGATAGTCGCAGAAGAACGGCGCCACCGTGCTCACGCAGCCGTTGGGGGTGTCGTGCAGGTTCAGGCCGAGCGGCTTGTTGTAGAGCGCCTGGGCCTGGCCGGTGCCGATGATGTGCAGCTGCGCCATCCGCGCCAGGACCGTGTTGCGCCGGTCCTTCGCTGCTACCGGGAACTGGGCCGGGTTGTAGGCGCTCGGGTCCTGGACCAAACCGGCCAGCGTCGCCGACTCCTTGACCGTCAACTCCGACGGCTTGATCGAGAAGTAGTGATGGGCGGCCGCATCGATGCCGTAGGCGCCGTCACCGAAGTAGGCCATGTTGAGGTAGTCGTCGAGGATCTGGTCCTTGGTGTGCGACTGCTCGTACGCCACCGCGTACTTCAGCTCGCGGATCTTCCGGGCGTACCCCTGGAACCCCTGATCGGCCGTGGCCGCCGCTCGCTGCTTCGCCGTGTTGGCCTGGGACAGCAGGATCATCTTGACCAGCTGCTGGGTGATCGACGAGCCGCCCTGGACGTTGTTGCCGGCGACGTTATTGATCAGCGCCCGAATCGTGCCCTTGATGTCCAGCGCCCCGTGCTCGTAGAAGCGGTAGTCCTCGATCGCGACGATCGCTCGCTGCATGATCGGTGCGATCTTGTCGAGCGAGACGTCCTGCCGGTTCTGCCGATAGAAGTACGCGATCGGCTTGCCGTGGACGTCCACCACCGTGCTGCGCTGGGGGACCGGGGTGTTCTGCAGCTGCAGCGGCAGGTCGTCGAAACCCTTGGCGACGTTCTCAGTCGTCACCCCGACCAGGCTCACGAACGGCAGCAACAGGCCTGCGACGAGGACGCCGCACATCGCGCTGACGGTCGCCATCGCGACCAGATTGCGGCCGATCTTCGGGCCACTGGTCGGGGGGCTCGGCGGCAACATCCGCTACCGACCAGAATCGCGTGGCATCGAACTCGAGATGGGCGTCGCGGCGATGCCGTGCGTCGTGAGGGCGTCGAGACCCATGCCAGCGTCCCCTTTGAGGGCAGGCGGTTGCCGGCCAATCCCCATCCCCGACAACCCGCAGGTATTGCCACGTTACCTCGCGCAGTGGTCGATGAAAGGGGAGTTTGAACGCAGTCCGCGGTCGCGCGGCGACGATGGCCGCGCGACCGCAGACGAGTCGGATCGCTACTTGCGACCGACGGTGATGGTCACCTTCCCGCCGGTCGGCAGGGTCGACCCCGGGGCCGGGCTCTGCTCGAGCACGACTCCGACCTCCGTCGACTTGACCTTCTGGACGCTTCCGACCGCGCAGTTGGCGGCGGTGATCTCCGCCTGGGCCGCGGCCTGGGTCATGCCGACGACCGAGGGCACCGTGCACTGGCCCGCGGGCGGTGGGGTGGTGCTGCTGCCGGTGTCCAAGGCGTAGACGTACGACGATCCGCCCGTGCCACCAAGGACGGCCGTCCCGAAGTATGCCGTCCCGCTGTCCGCCGAGAATCGGGGCTGCGAGTAGAGGATCTGGTTGCCGCCGTTCTCATTCGGCAGGTCGAGCTGCCAGCGGAGCTTGCCCGTTGCCGCATTCAAGGCTTTGACCGTCCCGGGCTGACCGAAGTTGGGCCGGCTGCCGGCGACGACGACGCTGCCGTCGGGGCTCACCGCGGGGTGGTCGATGATCGAGCCGTCGGTGAAGGTCCAGCGCGGCTGGCCCGTCGAGCTGACGGCGTCGAGGTAGCTGAGGCTGCGAGAGAAGTAGACCGAGCCGTCCGGACCCACGCTCGGTGCCGACATTCCGTTCGACGGTGCCGGCGACCGCTGCCAGAGCAGGTTCCCGTTGGCCGGGTCGACCCGGTACAGGCTCCAGCCGTTGGCCCCGCCCATCCCGGTCAGGTAGAGGCTGCCGTCCGGGCCGGTCGCCGGCTGCCGCTGCTGCTGCATGAGCTGGTCGTCACTGCCCCCGAGCGGCTTCGCCCACTGCTGGGCTCCGCCCAGCCCCAGGCCGAACATCGTGGCCGGCCCAGCGCTCTGCTCGTCGAAGGCGGCGAAGAGCCGGCCGGAGCCGAACGCGATCTCGGCGCCCAGTTGCCCGGTCTCGGCGAACTTCGGGTTGCCGGCGTTGCTCCAGAGCAGCTGGCCACTCGGCGAGAGCGCGAAGGCGCCGAGGCCGCCGAGGTCGGAGATCGCATAGATGTTCCCGTCCGGACCGACCGTCGGACCGGAGATCACGCCCTGGCCGGCCGACGACGGCTCGGTGAATGTCCACCGGATCGAGCCGTTCGGGGCGATCGCGGTGATCGTGTGCATCGAAGCGGCGTACACAGTGCCGTCCGAGCCGATCGAGGGTCCGCCGTCCGCACCCACCGACGGCACTGTCCACTTGAGTCCGCCGTCGGCGGTCAGTGAGTACACGTTGCCGGTCGAGCTCGCGACGACCACTCCGCCGTCGGGGCCCACAGCCGGCGGCTGCGAGACATACTGGCCGCTGACCTCGAACCGCCACTTGACCGTGGCTTGGCTCGTCGTCTGCGTTGCGGTATCGGTCTTGCCGGCCGGAGCAGCTGATACGGGTGCGGCCGTCGCGATGACGGTGGCACCGATCAAGCCGACGATCGATGCAACGCCGAGACGTGCCCGATAGGTGTGCATGGAAGAGATCTCTCCTCGCTGGTGGTGAAGGCCCCGGGCAGGGGTTTCCTGCCGCGACGGCGGGTGCTGGGTAGTTAACATTGCTAACTAGTTGGCGACCCGACTCCATCCCGGAAAGCGGAGCTTGTGACTCGATTCACAAGGTGGTTTCCGCCGGTCCGAACCAGGTGGTCAGCGCGTCGGGCAGACCCTGGTCGGAGCCTTCTCCCACCCACGCGACGTAGCCGTCGGGTCGGATCAGCACGCCGGTCGGAGCGGTGACGGAGCCGAGCGCCGGGAGCTCCCAGGGGCCGGTGTAGTCGGCGTCGACCAGCCGGACCCGATCGGCCCACGGGGCGATGTCGAGGCTGCCGAGCGCTGCGAGGTTGAGCGCCACCGGACGGGCATCGTGCAGGAGGGAGTAGACGCGCAACGGGCCGTCGGCGGTGACCAGGTCGAGGTCGGGCATCCGGCGTCCGAGCAGTGGGTGACCCTCACCCAGGTCGTACTGCGTGTCCAGTCCCGACATCATCGCGGCGAACCGCCGGCGCGGCTCTTCCATGCTCAGCAGCTCCGACACGACCTCGCTCAGGGCCTTGGTGCGAGCGTCCGAGCCGCGGAGCGCGACCTGCGCCATGGTGTTGCGAAGCACGCGGGCGGCGACCGGGTGCCGCTCAGTCTGGTACGTGTCCAGCAGGCTGTCCGGCGAGGTCTGCCGGACCACCTGGGACAGCTTCCATCCGAGGTTGACCGCGTCCTGTGCTCCGAGGTTGAGACCCTGGCCGCCGACGGGATAGTGCACATGCGCGGCATCGCCGGCCAGCAGGACCCGGCCCTCGCGGTAGGACGCCGCCTGTCGGGTCATGTCGGTGAACCGCGAGATCCAGATCGGACTGTGAATGCCGTAGTCCGTCCCGTAGACGGAGATCAGGGCCTCGCTGAGGTCCTGCAGCGTCGGCTCCCGGTCGGCTCCCGGCTCCGCTTCGGTCACCATGACCCGGACCGGTCCCGAGTCCTTGTAGATCACCTCGCGGTCGCGGACCTCGTACTCCACCCGGCCGAGCCCGTGGATGCCACGGTCGTCCGTTCGGGTGCCCCATTCCGGTTCCTCGGTGAGCTCGACCTCGGCGATCAGGTTGCTGACGGTCGGGTCCCAACCCGGGAACGCGATGCCGGCGGCTTTGCGGACCAGACTGCGTCCGCCGTCGCACCCGACGAGGTACGCCGCTCGCAGCGACTCGCCGTCGGACAGCGAGACGGTGACGCCGGTGTCGTCCTGGGCGAAGCCGGTCACCTCGCGCTCGCGATGGATCGGCACCGCCAGCTCGTCGACCCAGTCGGCCAGGATGCGCTCGATGTGGTTCTGCCACAGTCCGAGCCCGTACGGATGCCGGCTCGGGAAGTCGCTGATGTCCAACGGGGTCCCGGAGAACGCCGCCACCTGCGCGATCTGCCCCTCCGCGAGGAACCGATCGGCGATACCACGCTGGTCGAGCACCTCGATCGTCCGCGAGTGCAGACCGCCGGCACGCGAGCCGGCGAGGTCCTGGCTGGCCCGCCGCTCGACGATGACGACATCGACGCCCGCCAACGCAAACTCGCCGGCCAACATCAGCCCGGTCGGACCGCCGCCCGCGATCACCACCGCAGGTTCGCTCATCGCCCCTCCATTCGGCATCGGACGGCCGCGACCGGCCATCACAGCCCTCGGCCGCGAGTATTGCAAGACGTCACCCGACCGGGGTGAAGCCGCTGGCGGGCACGCCGACATAGCGTCGTCGCACCATGGAGACGTATCCGCCCATCGAGAATCACGGGCTGATCGGCGATCTGCAGACGGCGGCGCTGGTGTCGACCGACGGCACGCTCGACTGGTTCTGCGTGCCGCGTTTCGACTCGCCGAGTGTGTTCGGCTCACTGCTCGATCCGGAGCGCGGCGGCCACTTCAGCATTCGGCCCGCGACGACCGACTACGTCTCGCGACAGCTCTACCTGCCGGGCACCGCGATCCTCATCACCCGGTTCATGACGCCGGACGGGGTCGGTGAGGTCATCGACTTCATGCCGATCGCCGGCGCCGTCGCGACCGATCGGCATCGTCTGATCCGCCTCGGCAGAGTCGTACGCGGCCAGCTGCGGTTCGTCGTCGAGTGTCGGCCGGCGTTCGACTACGGCCGAGCGCAGCACGAGATGGAAGCCGAGAACCGATGTGTGACCTTCCGTAGCGGCTCGACGACGATGCGCCTGTCCACGGTGGCGCCGCTCGAGGGGCCGCTGGTGCCGGACTCGGCTATCGATGTCGTCGACGGGGGAGTCCGGATCGAGGCAACCCTGTCGGCCGGCCAGATCGGCGGTGCCGTACTCGAGTCGGCTCCCGAGGGGCCGCCGCGACAGTTCGGGCGGGAAGAGGTTCAGGAGGCCCTTGAGGAGACCAGAGACTACTGGCGGCAGTGGGTCCATCGGTCGTCCTACAAGGGGAGATGGCGCGAGATCGTCGAGCGCTCGGCGATCACCCTCAAGCTCATGACGTACGCCCCGACCGGTGCACTCGTCGCCGCTCCGACCACCGGCCTCCCCGAGCTGATCGGAGGTGAGCGCAACTGGGACTATCGCTACACCTGGATCAGAGACGCGTCGTTCTCGGTCTACGGCCTCCTCGGCCTGGGCTTCACCGACGAGGCGGCGAGCTTCACGCGATGGCTCAACGATCGGCTTGACGAGGCGAGCGATCGGGACCGTCCGCTGCAGATCATGTACCGCGTCGACGGGCAGCCGGTGGTCGACGAGGAGACCCTCGATCATCTGGCGGGCTACCGCGGCTCGGCACCGGTCCGGATCGGCAACGGCGCGGCTACGCAGTTGCAGCTCGACATCTTCGGCGAGGCGCTCGACTCGGTCTACCTCGCCGACTCGCATGCGCTGACGCCCGACCACGGCGGCTGGCGCCACATCTCGCGGGTCGCCGACTGGGTGAGCCGCAACTGGGACCAGCCCGACGAGGGCATCTGGGAGACCCGGGGCGGCCGGCAGAGCTTCACATACGGGCGGTTGATGTCCTGGGTGGCACTGGATCGGGCGATTCGCATCGCGCACCGGCACGGGCGACCCGCCGACGTCCCGGCCTGGACGGCGGCACGGGACGACATCTATCGCCAGATCAACGACCTGGGCTGGAGCGATGAGCGGCAGGCGTTCGTGCAGCACTACGACACCGAGGTGCTCGACGCGTCGCTGCTCTACATGCCGCTGGTCGGGTTCGTGGCGCCGACCGATCCGCGGTGGCAGTCGACGCTTCGCGCGATGGACGACGAGCTGGTCTCCGACAGCCTGGTCTATCGCTACGACCCGAGCGCGTCGCCGGACGGACTGCGTGGCGCCGAGGGCACGTTCTCGATGTGCACCTTCTGGTACGTCGACGCCCTCGCGCGCAGTGGACGGCTGAACCAGGCACGGGTCACGTTCGAGAAGATGCTGACCTACGCCAACCACCTCGGGCTCTACTCCGAGGAGATCGGCCCGACCGGCGAGCAGCTGGGCAACTTCCCACAGGCATTCAGTCACCTGGCCCTGATCAGTGCGGCGATCAACCTGGACTTCCAGCTCGACCACGGGGCGGGCTGGGTCGACCCGGTCGTACAGCGCGTAACCGATCTCGGCGTGCTCTAGACCTTGTCGCGGACCGTCGATTCGGTGAGTGCGGCCAGTACGGCGGCGACGGCGGGCGGGTCGGGCGGATCGCCGTACGTCGCTGCATAGATCTGGCGGTGGAAGCTGGGGAGCTTCGTGGCGTGGACGTCGGGTCGGCGATGGGCTCGGAGCGCGAGGCCGGGCAGGGTGGCGACGCCCATGCCGGCGGCGACGAGCGCCTGCACGACGACCATGTCGTCGCTGAGCGACTTGATGCGAGGCGTGAAGCCCTCGTGTCCGCAGATGGTGGTCAGCTCGTGCTGGCACCGCTCGCAGCCGCCGATCCACGCCGAGTCATGATGCTTCGCCAGGCTGTCGCCGGTTCGTTGGCTGATCAGGTAGATCGGATCGTCGACGATGTGGAGCAGCCGGATGCCGTCCTCCTCGACCGGGGCATCGGCGTAGCGAAAGATGATGGCGACGTCGATCTCGCCGTGTCGCAGCGCCTCGAGCCCTTCGACCGGATGGCGGTCGAGCAGACTCAGCTCG